>NZ_JTLD01000047.1 GCF_000798815.1 Alistipes sp. ZOR0009
GCTTTTCGATAAAAAAGTAGAGCTTTTCAGTTCAAAAGTAGAGCTTTTCGATAAAAGGAAGCTCCTCCAGAATGGCCGTAGGCAGCTCTCGAATTGCCGTTATCTTTTTTTAAAGCTATATAAAGCACGTTATGATTGCGCTATCGTAATTTGCTTAACGGTTGTACGCTGAGCTGGTTGCCAGCTAGAAGTACATCAGGGCAAATATATTTATATAACGCATCTGGGCATGAAAATTGACATTCCTGGCCATCCTGACAACAAGGCAAACCTTGCTGCTGGTATTATTGCCAAGCACGAGAAGGATGGAGAAGCATCGCCAATAAAATTATTGGTGACGCCAGATGTAAAAGTAAATGTAGACAAGATTACCAGCAAAACCAAGCAGGCTGTCGAGCTACGCCGCCAGTCTGAGGTGCTAATTGAGGAGAGAAACAACCTTGTAAAGGATGTTGATCAATTCATTAGAGGATGTAGAGACATTTTAATGGCGCTTTATCCTGATGAACCCAAGAAGCTTACCGAATATGGTTTTGATGTGGTTACCAACCCTTCTAAGAGTAAAGGCTCTGAAGATAAGTAACCTTGCTACCTTTTTTTTTACATCGGGGCCTCAGCAATGGGGCCTTGTTCGTTGTAGGAGGCGGCGTCCCTATGCAGGTGCCGATGCGGGTGCGGGCTGCGCTAGTCCCCCTAAAAACAGCAAAGCCAAACCCTTTAGCGGGGTTTGGCTTTGCTTATGCTGTATGCGGTGCTGCTGGCTACTTGGTAATAAGCACCACCGACGATTGGGGTTGCAGCGTAACCGTAACCATGCCCTTCTTGGGGCGCATCTGCATCGATCGGTTTAGCGGATTGACGTAAACGCCCTTCTGCGAGGCTGGGATGCTAACCACCTGCACCTTATCCGATAGGTTAAAGGCTACCAGCGCCTGGCTTTTATCCAAGCTGCGGGTGTAGGCAAGTAGGCGACGGGCATCGTCGATTACCACGTACTTTAGGCTTCCTTTTACCAGCACGGGGTTGGCCTTGCGCATGGCAATAAGCTGCTTAAAGAGCTTAAAGGCGGTACTATCGAAGGCCACCTTGTCGGCCGCACGCTTTTGTCCAAGGGGATGCACCACCTCGTCGTCGAACTTATAGTCGGGCCAGATTAGCGGCTTGCGGCAGTCGGGATCGTCGGATCCCCACATCCCCATCTCGTCGCCATTCCAGATTTGGGGCGAACCAACGAAGGTGTACTGGTGTACCAGCAGCTGCTCCATTACCTTACGGGTAGCGGCATCGGGCCTATTTATCTTATACTTTGGATCGTCGAAAGGCTTTACGTTGTACTTATACTTTCCCTTGTTGTAAAGCGAGGTGGATAGGCGTGGCGAGTCGTGGCTGCTGGTCATGTTCATGTAGGCATCGGCCACCTCGGGGCGCACGGTGGTAAATATGAAGTTCATCTGCTTTACGAACTCGGTTACGGGCATAGCATCGGGCGCGCTGTTAAAGAAGTGGCGAGCCGAACGGTACCAGCGGTAGTTCATGTTGGCATCAAAGACGTCGCCCTGCACAAACGGACGGGGATCGAGCAGCTGGTCGGGCCACTTTTCCCACCAAACCTCACCTATCAGGTACATCTCGGGGTTTATGCTGCGGCACACCTCCCTAAACTCCCTCCAAAAGCCCATTGGCAGCTCTGCGGCAACGTCTAGGCGTATTCCGTCAATGCCGTCGGCAGGGTTGCCATCGCCATTGGGGTCGGCCCAGCGCCTTACCACCGAAAAGATATGCTGCTTTAGGGTTTCGCTGTAGAGGTTTCCCTCGTAGGCCTTCACCTGCGAGTTGTCGTGGTTAACCGTTTCGCGCATTTCGGGCAGCGTATTAACGCCCATCCAGCCCTGGTACTCGAACTCGTTTACCGTCGTGGCTGGATTATCGAATCGGCTGACGATGTACCAGTCCTTATACTTCGACTTCATGCCCTTTTTAAGCACATCCTGAAAGGCCCAGAAGTTGGTTCCGGTGTGGTTCCACGAGAAGTCCATGGTTACCTTCATTCCGCGCTTATGCGCCTCCTGAATAACCTTTAGGAAGAGCTTATCGGCCTCGGTCCACACCCACTCCTTGGGGTTGTCGTGGTTTTCGAGGAGCATGTCCTTCGCATCCTGGCGCGGATTGGGGCCAAAGTTGCGGTCGATGTGGTGCCAGTAGGTGGCATCGTACTTATGCATCGACGGCGCATCGTTAAGCGGGTTAAAGTAGATGGCGTTGATGCCCAGCTCCTGCAGGTAGTCGAGCTTATCGAGCACTCCCTTCAGGTCGCCACCGTACCTGCGGTACTGCACCTTTCCCGAGAAGTTCATCGAGGGCTCCAAGCTCTCGAACCAGCTGTCGGGCTGGTACCAGTCGTGCGTCCAAGGGGTTATCTTCCAGTCGGTAGGGATATCCTTATTCACGTAGTCCGTAATATCGGCACGGGTAGGGTCGTTGGCGGGATCGCCGTTGCGAAAACGCTCCACAAATATCTGATACCACACGGCCTGGCGCGCCCACTGGGGCACGTGCGTCAGCCTTTCGTTGCCGGCGGGTGTAACCTGGTTACCTTGGGCAAAAGCCGATACGGCAAAGCCCACTCCAGCCGCTGCTGCTATAAATTTCTTCATTCGCAAATCAATATTTACTCGTAGCCAACGCCTAAAGCGGCTCCTACGAAGCTCGCACAGCACCTAAACACCTGCCCTCGTTACCGAAGGCAGCACGAGCCGCTTAGAAGCACCTCCTAGCGCGTTGGCTAGCGTTACATTTTGGTACGCAAGTACTCTATCTCAAAGTAATAACAAATAACCCTAACAATCAACCAATTTATCCATAACAAATGGCTAACGCTACAAAAGGCTGGTAAGCCTATACGAATGGGGCTGGTTTTCAAACAAAAAAGCGGTCGGCCAAAAGGCCGACCGCTATATCGTTAGTCGAATCGCTTAGTACTCGTAGTAGTACGAACCATCGTCGTAGAAGCCATCCTCGCTATCGTAGTCCTCCTCTACTTCAAACATTGGCTCGGTGCCAAGGTTGATGTTTACGTACATGCCTGGTAGGCGTATAGAAGATATCCATCTCGATCCTCTTAGGTAAACAAACGCGTTGCTGTAGTTATCCCAGTAGAGGTTTAGTCGAGGGAAGAAGATAAAACGGCGTACAAAAACGTAGTCGGGAGCCCAAATTGGACGGTAAAGTACCACATCGCGCTGGTCTCTGTAATCGGAATAGATGATGCGGGGCATTCCTCGGTAGTAGGGAGGACGTACGCGAATCACACCCGAGTAGTAGGGGGCGCGGTAGATGCGATGATCGTGGTAGTAAACGTATTTTGGTCTTCCATAACCGTATTTTCTAAATCTATCCTCGTACGATCTGTGATCCCAACGGCCTTCGTATCGGCCTTCGTAACGATTGTAGCCGCGACCGCTCGAATTGCCTCTATCCTCCCAACGGCTGTCCCTTGTACGGGTCTCGGTAGGACGAGTTTGCCATCCGCTGGTTTCGGTAGGACGGCCATCGCCCCTGCCATTGGTAACATTGCCATCGGGACGGGTATATCGGCCGCTGGTTGTGGTGCGTGAGGTTTCGGTAGGACGGGTTTGAGGCTGTTCGGTACGGCTTGTTGTCGTAGTGCCCCTATCCCTCTGCTGAAATTGCTCGGCCCTGCTCGAGGTGGTGGTGGTTACATCCCTGCGTTCGGGCTGCGTGGTGGTAGGCTGGCTGGTATTCGATCCTCGCCCTCTCTGAAACTGCTCGGCCCTCGATGTCGAGGACGTAGGTGTTGCCGATTGCGAGCTGGGATCCCTTCTAACCTCCTCGCTGCGGGTGGAACGGGACCTTTCATACCCCGTATTTGTACGTTGCGCCCTCTCCTGTTGTCCGCGGGATTCGCTCTCGGAGCGTCCCCTTCTCTCTTCTTGGGCAAGTGTGGTAGCTGGTATTGCCATTACAGATGCAAATAGCAGCAGTGTTGCAGTGCGCCTTATCATAACCTCAGTTTTTTGTGTGAAAGTATCCATTTTGACTAACACTTTCCTTTGCAGCTGTCAAAGTAATAAAATTTAATAATCAAAAAGTGTTCCAGACCTCTCGCAAAGAGCAACTATTTTTATACTTTAATCCCCAATATTTCACACTCAAATAGATACAGGATGAAAAAGATTTTTGCAACCGTAATATTCGCTGCAGCCAGCCTGTTAGCCTACTCGCAGAACGACGCCAGAGGCTACGCCGTTAAGGTTGGAGATATGGCTCCCGACTTTACCATCACCCACCTCGACGGAAAGACACAAAAGCTCAGCGACCTTAAGGGGAAGGTGGTTATGCTACAGTTTACGGCCAGCTGGTGCGGCGTATGCCGCAAGGAGATGCCCCACATAGAGGCGGATATTCAACAAAAGTATAAGAACAACCCCAACTTTGTGCTTATTGGGATAGACCTGAAGGAGAGCAAGGAGAAAACCAAGTCGTTTCAGGAGCTGATGAAGATAACCTACCCGCTTACCCTCGACCTTGACGGTACCATTTTTGGCCTTTACGCCGAAAAGAATGCGGGGGTAACCCGTAATATTATTATAGATAGGGATGGTAAGATTGTATTCCTTACCCGCCTATACGAAACAGCCGAGTTCGAGGCCATGAAGGAGAAGATTGCGAGCCTGCTACAGTAGCAGCAAGCGTTAGACGATAAAAAAGGGCTACCCAAAGCATCAGCGGCAAAAAGGGTAGCCTTTGCCATATAACAGGGAGCGCCAATGGTATTACAACAAATGATTTCTGTACCACCAAAAGCCTCCACCTCCTACCGCAAGGTGATTTAGCGTGCCGTAGTGCACATACCGTAATCGGTAATCCTTCCATTTATACAACCACCTCTACTTTTACTGCCACCTGTAGCACCTACCCGGTGAATCCATCGTTCAAAGTAGCACAGCAAGCCATTACCTGCTAGCGAAGCTTCGCTCCCTTTTTTCGTAGGGCGGCTATTTCATTCAGTTCGGCAACGCTGCGGGCTCCATGCTGCCTTGCAAGCGTCAAAATAATGTTGGCGCAGCCATCAGCATCGCTCTGCGCCTCGTGGTGGTTTAGGCGGATGTCTAGCACCTCACAAACGGTTGATAGGCGGTAGTTGAAAAGGTCGGGCATTAAGCTTTTGGCAATCTTATGCGAGCAGTAAAACTCAAAATCGGGGCAAACCCTATCGTATACCTCCAGCGACTGGCGTAAAACGCTCTTATCGAAAGGGGCATTGTGCGCCACCAGCGGCATACCAGCTATTAACGGATGAATCTCTTCCCACAGGTCGGAAAAGGTAGGCGAATTCTTCACCTGCTCGGGCCTAATTTGGTGGACACCTATATTAATAGGCTCAAAATAGTTGGGGTATGGCTTAATCAGCTTGCAGTACCGCGAAACGATTGCCCCCTGCTTCACAACGGTAATACCAACCGAGCAGGCGCTGCTTCGCTTAAAGTTGGCCGTTTCAAAATCTATTGCTACAAAATCCATATTACGTTCTATTCAAGAAGAATTTTTGAAGATAGTAAAATGATGCTTACAAAAAATAGGATGCCACCAGGCGCAGCGTATGGTACTACCGCATTGGGCAGCGCTACCATATAGTAAAAGCATACATTCCGATCCTTAGCGCAGGGAGGGTTCGTACGAACAAGGCAGGATAAATTCCGAATATGAGTTAATGTACGATCGCCTCCGGAAATCCGCCTCCCCAACGCTAAAGAAGGAATGTATGCTTCACTACAACTTGCAACGATGTCTCATCGTGACATTAGAAATCTAAAAAATAAAAAACAATAATTACTGAGGTTCTAATTTTTACATAGAAGCTAGGCATTAAAAAGGTATATGTTTTGGATGCAAAGGAGGTTTCCAACCCCAGGCGCACCTAGCGCTACGGTTGTAAGGTATTTCGCGTCCGACGGCCTAAGCTCCGCAAAGGAAATCGGCCATTTGGTACCACACCGTCCCCTCCTATGGCATCTACTCGTTTTTACTAGTCAGCAACAAATCGTTTTGCTTTTGCGGAAACACCACCGAAAGCAGCACCGAAACGGCCAATATCCCCACAATTGTTAGCAGCGAGTAAACAATAGGAATCTTGTACAGATCCACAATCAGCATCTTTACCCCTATAAAAATAAGGATAACCGAAAGGCCATACTTTAGGTAGTGGAAGTACTTGGTAATTCCGGCTAGGGCAAAGTAAAGCGAGCGCAAGCCTAAAATGGCAAATACGTTGGAGGTAAAGATGATAAACGTATCGTTGGATACCGCTAGAATGGCTGGAATGGAATCTACAGCAAAAATAAGGTCGGTAAACTCCACAATAAGCAGCACAATAAAGAGCGGGGTGGCAAAACGTTTGGCATTAATCTTCACAAAGAAGCGTCCGCCGCTCATGCTATCGGTAACCGGGAAGAATCGTTTAAATAAACGAACCAGCGGATTCTTGTCGGGCTCCACCTCCTTGTCGTCGTGAAAAAGCATCTTGGCCCCCGTAAAAAGCAGGAACACCCCAAAGAGGTAAATAATCCAGTGGAACTTGCTAATAAGGGCAACACCGGCAAAAATAAAGATTGCACGAAGCACCAACGCCCCTATAATGCCCCAAAATAGCACCTTATGCTGGTATTTAGGGCTAACGTTGAAGTAGGAAAAGAGCATGATGAAGACAAAAAGGTTGTCTACGCTCAGCGACTTCTCTATCAGGTAGCCGGCCAAGAACTCTAACGCCTTTTCCTTCCCCATGTAGAGGTAAAGACCGTAGTTAAAGAGCAGCGCCAAGCCAATCCATACCCCACTCCAGATTAACGCCTCCTTGACCTTAACCTCGTGCGAGTTACGGTGAAAAACACCTAGATCGAGGATCAGCATCAGCATTACAAATACCAAAAAGCCGATCCACACAAACTCATTTACAACCATATAGTACATCTAAAAGTTAACAACTAAATCGGAATAGCCCCGGCTATTCTCTCCTGTAGCTGCTCTAAAAGCGATTCGGAGTGCCCTATTCTCAATTTGAAAACACCAGTAGTAGGCACTTCCGAATCGCCACTTGAACGAGCAGCAGCTAAGTCTAAAGCAAATTATATAACGATATTGCAACAATTAAAGTCACGCCAATAGCAATGCCAATAGGCTTGTAGTAGGACTCCAACACCTCCTTGGCTCTTGCACCGAACCTTACTATGCACCACGTAAAGGCAAAATACTTCACGCTTTGGCAAATGGCCGTCACCACCATAAATATTATGATGTTTATATCAAAAACACCCGCAAGCACCGTCATTAAAGTTTGCGGCGCGGGCACAAACGACACCGAAAACAGTATCCAGTAGTCCCATTTCTCAAAAAGCGCCTTGGCCATCTCGTATACCTCGATGCTGGCCCCTGGAACGTGGTTAAATACCAGCATGGCCAGCGAGGTAAAACCTCCCTCGGGGGTTAACCACAAAAAGTGGCCTATGGAATAGCCAACCAGCGCACCCAAAACACCTCCACCTACCACAAAAGCGGCAAATCGGTAGGCCTTTTCGGGATTAAATAGCACGGCGGTCAGTAAAAATAACGGCGTAGGAATGGCCAATGCGGCGGCATCGGCAAAGGCAACCGCAAAAAGCATCCAGCCGCTCCACTTAGAGCTGGCGTAGCGCATGCACCAATCGTACAAACGCGATATTCGTAAGTTCTTCAGGGTCATTACCAATTAGGGAATAATCATCAAGAGAGACATAGCCCACCTTACCTTTTAATTAAACATACACTACATACAAGAAAATGAAGGTAAGGGGACTATGCACTCGTTGATTAGGGCTTTGGTTTGGTTTTTTTTCTAATTAATAATGCTATCCAGAAAGGGTTTAACCTGATCGCTGCCTAAAAAGTCGCGACCCAGATCAAATAAATATGGTAATATAAAGGCTACAACAAGCGCCAATAATCCAATCCCCACTACCACTATCGCTAGGATAAACCAACGTAACTTTCGGTTGGTTAATGCCATTCCGAGAATCTTAAAGAGCAGCTGCAACTTGCTCTGCGGGTAATGCTGATGGCGGTTTCCGTGAAAACCTGAACGCCTATTGCTATTTTGAAGATTAATAAAGTTTTCGAAGCTCATGTAAGTTACAAATAGAGTTAGACATCAAACCTTGCGGTTTGGTTAACTAAAATCATGCGATACTACCAGAATAGTATGCGCACACTTCTTACCAGAAGAGATTGTAACTTAGGCTTTGGGAGGTAGCCAAAGAGAAAATGGGAATGTACTAGCTAAGGTAACGTCGCGAGTGTCGAAAAAGATATCGCTTACAGCGGCATTATAGGGTACATCCAGAGCAGAAGAAACCTGCTCGTCGTTAAAAGAATCAATTTCAAAAACCAACGACGCGGTTGCATCGCTAGCGGTTTCATTCATTTCAATAATGGTAGACTTATCTTCTGTTTTATCACCAGAATAACCCGCATAGCAGGCAATCGCTGCTATGAAAATTATAGTCCGTAATATCACACTTCTTAGTTCTTCCATTTGCTGACGAAAATAGCTCCACAATTTAAACTACCGAAACCTTAGGTGTTAAAGTGTACAAATATCCGAACATCTATTATCTAATTACCTACACAATTAGGCTTTTAAGAAGAAGTAGGAGAGCGTTACATAACGCTGTTGGCTAAGGCAAGCAGCTGCCAATAACCGTAATGCTAATGCCCATAGGATTAGCTACCACCTAACATTTGCTCGCACCCCTATTAAGAACAATTGGCTACTATTCTTCCAGTATTTTATTGCGATTATACACGATAAGCGACCCGTCAAACGGCATTACAACGCTTATATACGAACGTTGCAGTCTGATATGGCGGAGTTATTCATAAGGTTGGATGACTTTTTAGATGGAAGGAACTGCTACTAAGAAAATGAAGAAAAGAGCGGAACCATCGAGTGCCATTTAAGGGTTAAAATGGCATGAATAAATGCTACGGCCTCTTTCCCAAAATGTGAATTCATTCCCTAATCACTTTAATAGTAGTAGCTGAATACTTATAGGTTCTAGCTGCTCGCTAAAAAAAGTTCTTCCCCTTCTCCCCTTATCCAAGCGAAGCTGGCGCTAATCTGCCAACGTGCTACTAAAAGGTGCCATCCGTACGTCTCCTACATTATATTTTTCTGCTATGGCTGCTGTCGCAATTTCCACCCTTAATTCGCATAATAGATGCAACCTCTCCCTTTTCACGTTAATTAAATCACACTCTATTGACAACGCCACCAACACTTTCGTAATATGCCTATGTTTTTTATTAAGATCAACAAACAAAAAAACAAGACAATGATTATTAGTGGATTGTATTTTAGGCTTACTCATAGGAGTAATGGAAGAGTTTTAGACGGTAATTCGAAAGGTGATGCGTACACCTTAGATTGGAACGGCGGCGACTATCAAAAATGGCTGTTTGAAGATCAGGGTGATGGCTACTACCGAATTACACAAAAGGCTACAAAAAAAGTTTTAGATGGAAACTCGAAAGCGAAGGTCTTTCTTAACGACTGGAACGGCGGTGACTATCAAAAATGGCAGCTCCTACAACAAAATGATGGCTACTGCATGCTTCGTCAAAAAGCAACAGGTTCCGTACTCGATGGCAATAACTCCGGTGATGTTTACATGCACTCCCAGAATGGTAGCGATTACCAAGAATGGAAGATTGAGATAGCAACGCTCAATATGAATAATACCATTGAAGATATTACCTACCAACAAGCAAGCTACCCTACTGATCTTACCGCATTCTATGTTTTTAATGACATGGAAATTGACAACAACTCGCCTAGCGCAACCTATAAGCAAACCATCTCGCAGGAGAAATCAAAAACAAGCACCTTCACCTGGTATTGTAATCAAACCCTATCCATAGGAGCAAAGATAACAGCTAAGGCAGGTGTTCCTTTCTTTAGCGTAAAGACGGAAATAGATGCAGATTTGACGATGGAAACAGGTCAATCTTCGACGGTGACAACTGAAGAGAGCTATACGATCTCCGAAGAGATAAACGTACCGCCTTTAACATCGGTAGTTGTAAGTGGTTTCTACGATTGGTCCGACAACATGTCGTTCCCCTGTCAGTATATTATTCTTGTACAGGCAACAGCGGATAGCAATACAGGTGTTCGCCCTTTAAATAACAATGAGCTGCTAGAAGTTCTACAAAATAGTGGGTTTAATGGCACTGTTATCGATAATACGAAGCCAAATACACTTACGGTTACTATTGATGGTACCTTTAATGGCTGTTATGGCTTGAAGTCGCATACTACAATTAACCCGGTAAAGGTGTTGAGTCAAGCATAATTAAGCACTTTTATAACTAAGAAAGAGGGGCCCAAGTAGTATCACAGCATACCTATCACGATGAATATATACTAAACCACCTCAGAGCATACTCTAAGGGTATTAGTATCATGATAGGAGCAACAATACATTCTGGAAGCCCCTCTTTTCTTTTAGTCTCTCAGAAACTTAATCTTAAAAGAGTTCAAGGTGGGAGCCGTTCGTACCTTTTCCATTAAATCGCGCAGCTCGCAAACTAATGCAGGGTTCTCTTCGGCAACATCGGTTGTTTCGGTTGGATCAACAGAAAGGTTGTAGAGCTCAAAAGTAGGCTCCTGAAAGCTCATATTCTTTCCAATTAGCTTCCACTGTCCCCTTATAATTGCCTGATGGGCGGTATTGTCTGCTATCTCCCAGTAGAGGTAGTCGTGCTGCGCCTGTTCCCCTTTACCCAGTAGCGTAGGAAGTAAGCTTACCCCATCGGCGTAGGCTGGCTTTTCGATGCCAACTAGCTCGGTTATGGTGGGTAGAATATCGTAGCTAATAGCTTGCTGCTCCACCACCCGGTTGGTGTCTATTGCATTTGGCCAAACCGCAAAAAAGGGCACCCGTATCCCCGATTCAAAAAGATAGCCCTTGCCACGTCCATTTCCAACTGCATATTTCCCGGCACTCTCAAAAAACCGAACGTCGATGCCGTTGGTGCTGCTCACCCCATTGTCCGACGCAAACACAATAAGCGTATTCTCGAATAGCCCCTTTTCCTTTAGCTTCTCTACAAGCTTACCAACCTGCATATCAAAGTAGGTAACCATTGCAGCATAGGTTGCCCGAGGCGTACGGTTAGGATATCCACCAAAAAAGGCCAGGTAGGGTTCATCATCAAGAAACTCGCGCTGATACTCCTTTAGGGCAGAGCTGGCAGGCACCTGCAGCGGACCTTGAGCCAGCGGAGAGGCGTAAACCATAAAGAAAGGCTTCCTCCCATTGTCCTCAATAAACTTAATAGATGCCGCCAGAATTGAGTCTGGAGCATAGCTGTCTAGCGTATACTTCTGATAGCTGTCGGCACTCCTAGGATCGGCGCCATTGGCCAGCTTCATATTCGGAAATACAAGCGAGTTATCCAACGACACCTTTCTGCTATCGCGCCATAGGTACTTCGGATAGTAGGTTTGCGCCTGACGCAGGCAGGCATAGCCGTAAAAGGTATCGAAGCCATGCTTTAACGGTGCACCTTCGGAAAAAATGGAACCCAATCCCCACTGACCAAACAGACCGGTGGCATATCCCTTTGTTTTAAGCAGGTCGGCAATGGTTTGCTCGCCTGCTGGCAGCGGACGTTGCCCCTCGAGGGTCGAATCCATCAAAACCTTAACGTAGTTATTAACGCTACCGCGCTCGGCCCACTCGTCGGTTCCTCGAATGGCCGCCTTTCCAGCATGCTTTCCCGTAAGCAGGATGGCCAAAGAGGGCGCATCGGAAGGTGAGCCCGTGTAGAAGTTGGAAAAACGCACGCCTTGCCTAGCAAGAGCGTCAATATTGGGAGTTTTTATCTTTTGCTGTCCGTAAATGCCCAAGCTTCCAATACCCAAGTCATTTCCTAAAATGACTACGATATTTGGTTTAACGCCATTTTGAATCGTATCGCCAGCCCCGCTGGCAAACAAGTCGTGCGACAAGAAGAAAAGAAGAGCTACTACTGCTAATTTGGAGGGAATTACCTTAACCATAAACATAACAAAGTATTATAAACTAATACAAAGCTAATAAAAAGTATATACAAAAACAGAACCCTATAATTAACAAAACAAAAAAGGCCGAGTTTTAAAACCCCGGCCCTACTTATTTCTTCTAGTAATTAGAATCTAAAAGTGTAACCAACATTAAGTTGGAAGAAATTAAAGGTAACATCATCAAAAGAGCCTGCACCTCTGTAGCTAGCTCCAAATAAGAAGCCATTATACTTAATACCACCTTCTACAGCATAGCCAAACTTAGTATCATTATCTTTATGAGAGAAAGTTCCTACTCCAGCACCAATAAAAGGACGAACACCTTCTTCTGTAAAGTTATAAATACCTTTTGCCAAAAAAGAGTTTATGATACGATCATCAATATCATAAGAGGTAGTAATCCCCATAATTGTTTCAGAACCAGACTTCCCTTTAAATGTAGAGTATGCATACTCCAATCCTAATTCAAACTTTGGGTTAATGTTATAGGTACCTTGAAGTTGTCCAACAAATCCACTTTTGTAACCATCAGAAGCATCACCTGTTGGAAAAGTAAGACCACCACCTACAGTTACATTCCATTTTTTGTCTTGAGCATTTGCACCAAAACATACAGCTACAATAGCCATTAGTAATAAAATCTTTTTCATAAAAATAAAATAAAAGTTATTAAAATACAGTGCAAAATTAACGATGATTTTCTTTTAAGCCAAACTTTCATACCAAATAATTCATTCGAAGCAATGCTAAGCACACCTCTTACACCATATTATATTGCATAAATACTTTGTTAATAGAATCGTATAAAACAATTCAAAATGATATTTTTGCGAGTACCTTGTTGGAAAAGGGAATTATAATCTAAGGGAACTTAAAGCCACTACATTGACCATCACCAAAAAACATCGACTTCGATTACTAGTAGGAGTAGCCGTCTTTATAGGCCTACTCTCCTACTCGTCTCTCTGGGGAAAGCTTAACAAGCAGGATGAGAAGGCACAATTCAACGCCATCGTTTCGCAGCAGCTGCTCCCCTTTAAAAGCGACGAAAACACGCTTTTCATTAAATCATTCGACAGCTTCTGGCTTAAAGGCAGCCTATCTGACGCACAAAAAAAAGAGATTGAGGATATCGCCAGCCTTATAGACAAGCGAAACCTTGCTGCAGATCCTTTCCTAACCAGCTACCTTCGCTCCGTTATGGTGTTTTACGACTCAACCTCCAGCATTAAGGGGTACGAAGCTTGGTGCAAAGGCGTCAGAAACGTGCTTACCCGAAAAGGGGTATCAAGCGGCGTTATTCTCAACCTGCTAAAAGGGCCAACCAACTATAAAGCTGATAGAACAATCTACGCCAACGACTACATCAGGTGGCAAGTCGATACGCTAAACCTCACTTTTCAATACGACACAACCCTCTTTGTAAAGTTGCTGCCAAAAACAAAAGTAATATCGTACTGCCAGCGCGATACGGCAAGGATCTTTGCAACCACGGGCACCTTCTACCCCATATGGGGAACAATAAAAGGTTTAGGAGGCCAGGTATTCTGGAAAAAATCGGGCTATGATACAACTAAAGTTTTTGCGAACATCAAAACCTACACGCTAAACCTTAGCCAAACCACACAAAAGTTCGATTCGGTAAAATTTACCTTCGCAGATGTGCTCAAAAACCCTATTTCTGGAAGCCTTACGCTCTCGTATAACGACGTAAACAATCCAGAACAAACCTACTACCCCCAATTTTCGAGCTACAATAGAAGTATTGCCATCACCAACCTTTTCGATTCGCTTAACTTCGTTGGCGGATTATCGATTAAAGGCCGGATTTTTATTGGATATGGAACAAGCCACGAGCCCGCCACGGTTACCATTATAAAAGCCAAGAAGCCATTTATCATTGCCAAAAGCCAATCGTTTCAAATAAAGAGCGACGGTCTTGTCGCCAACGACGCATCCATTGTTCTCCGGATGGTAAAAGACTCCATCATCCATAGCAACAAGATGCTTGTATTCAACAATCAAAATCGGGAGCTACGCCTAACCACCTCGCAAAAAGATATGCTCACCAAAGGGCCATACCTCGACTCGTACCACCAAATAGGGATTATTGCCGACCAGCTTTACTGGAATTTGAAGTCTAACCTAATACGATTCAACGCACAAATAGGTAGCAACCAAAGTGAGGCGATATTCGAATCGTTCAACTTCTTTAACCAAGATCTTTTTGATGGCCTAATGAGGCATGACGAAAAGCATCCCGTATTTGAGATAAGAAAGTACGAACGGGAAAATAAAAGTAAAGGTCCGCTTACCTGCGATGGCTTTAGCCGATTTGCCAAAAAGACCAACAGCGACGCCGAACAGCTGCTAAAGGAGATGGCTTTCTTGGGTTACATCATCTACGATAAGGATAGCCGCATATTTAGAACCACCGCGAAAATGAGAGATGCCGTAAAGGCGCGCAGCGGAAAGCAAGACTACGATGCCATTCTTTTTGTATCCGAAAATCAATCAAAAAGAGACAATGCGCAGCTCGATCTTGACAACTTTAACCTCTCAATTCATGGAATTGAGCAGATTAACCTTGCCGATTCGCAAAAGGTAAAGGTTTATCCCCGAAACAACACGGTTATCCTAAAGCATAACCGCGATATGGAGTTTGACGGGGAGGTTCACGCGGGCTTAGCCACCTTTAAGGGAAGCGGATTTAAGTTTAACTACGATACTTTTACCATCGATTTTGAGAAGGTGGTCTCCATGAACTTCGACTACCCAACCAAACGGCTCGATAACCTCGGAAATCGGATGCTAAACACCATCACCTCCACCATCGAAAACATCACGGGAACGCTTTCTCTCGACGATCCGAACAATAAATCGGGACTAAAGCGAAATCCAAGCTTTCCGAAATTCAAAAGCAAGACCGATTCGTACATCTTCTACGACGATCCATCTATTTTTGGAGGGGTGTACAAACGGGACAAGTTCTACTTTAGGCTTTATCCCTACGAGATCGACAGCTTAACCAGCTTCGAAAAGGGAAGCTTAAAGTTCAATGGCGAAATGGTTTCTGCTGATATCTTCACGCCTTTCGAGCATACCATCAGCGTACAAAAAGACGAATCGCTAGGCTTTACCCGTAAGCTCGATAGCACTGGCGTTACCGTTTATAAGGGCAAAGGACGTTTTTACAATACCGTTAACCTAAGCAACCAAGGCCTAATTGGCGACGGCTCCTTAAGGTATGTTACATCAAAATCTAACTCCAACGCCATTTACTTCTTCCCCGACTCCTGCGTCTCCAATCTCAAATCGATGACTATAGATAGGCAGCTCGCAGGCATTGAATTCCCCAACGGAAACTCGGGCGAACACCTAATGAAATGGTTGCCATACAAGAACGTCATGGATTTTTATAGGGATAAAAGTCCGTTTAACCTCTACGATAATCAGGCCGTTCTTTCGGGAGACTTAAAGCTGCAGCCCATAGGCTTATCTGGAGTTGGAAACCTAAAGGTTAATACCGCACAAATCAACTCGACAGGATATCAGTTTAGAGCATATACGTTTGATGCCACCCCCTCCTTCATTTCCATCTTTGATGAGAAGCTGGAGGCTAAGCTCTACGAGGCCGACTCTGTTGATACAAAAATTGACCTGATGAGCTATAAGGGAACCATTTCGAAAAACGGAACAACCTTTACCTCGCGCTACCCGCAGCTAAGCTACATGTCCATAACCCCAACCATTGCCTGGGATATGAACAACCAAACGCTGGCATTTACCTCATCAAAAAAGATAGAGCTTCCAAATACGGTTGCTAACACCATTAAGCTAGATTACAACGGCTTTACCCCCGAAGGGGCCGTTCTTGTCTCTACCAAAAAAGAGCAAGACTCCCTTTGCTTTGCCACACCAACAGCAACCTACCTGATGCGAGAGCAGAAGCTGGCCGCAAGAAGTGTCAAGCAGATGCTTTTAGGCGATGCAGCCCTCCTCCTAAATTCGCAGCACGATACGGTAACCTTACGTCACGGTGCGGCAATGGATCGTATTAGCAAGGCAGAGCTGGTTGCCAGCCGAAACAACAAAAGGCTGAACTTTTACAACGTAGACATCAACGTTGGCGGAAGAAATGGCTTTAAAGGCGCAGGCGACTACACCTACATTGATAAGTACGAGAAGAAAGATACCATCCGATTTGCAACCATTACGCTGGACAGCACCTACCGCACCATTGCCTATGCCGATATTGATGAGGCACAAGACTTTTTCCTAAGTCCGTTCTTCAAGTTTAAAGGGAAAGCGGTTGCCCGATCAGAGCAAAAGCACATACTATTCGATGGTGGGGCTCAGTTTACGCATAAGCACAAGTCGCTCGCCAAGAATTGGCTCCGATTTACAGCAGAAATAGCTCCCGATTCGGTTATGATCCCAATGAACTCTCCCTATCAATCGGTTAATAAGGTTAGGGTGTACGCCGGTACGCATCTGCGTCGTGACTCTATTGGCGTATATCCCACATTCTTTACAGGACGAAAGTACACACAAGATTCGGCCTTTATTTCGCCCGAAGGTTTTATCTACTACAACGACAACGGAGGATACTACCAGTTTAGCAGCTTAAGTAAGATTAAACGTCCTAGTACAGCAGGCTCCATGATTAGCTTATACAACGAGTTTGATCTGCTGGTAAACGAGGGTAACCTAAATCTAGGCGTCGACTTAGGTGAAGTTCGCCTAACGAGTGCCGGAAAAGCGATTCAGGAGATTAGCAGCAAAGACCTGAAATTTAGCGGAATTCTAACCCTTGATTTTCTCTTCAATAACGAATCATTAAACGTGCTGAATGCCGATGTCTTAGCAGGTTCTGCCAACAGCGTAGACTATAAGTCGCCCGAAATGGCTGCTTCCCTACGCGAGCTACTAGGCGATAAGAAATCGTTGGAGATAATCAACAGCTATGCTAAAACACCAACGCTCGAAAAGCTACCTGAAGAGTTTGCCCACACGCTTACCCTTACCGACGTTCAGATGAAGTGGAATAAGAAGTGGAAAAGCTACATTTCGTACGGAGACATAGGCGTAGCCAACATTGGAGGAAAGCAGGTGAACCGAAAGGTTAAAGGTTTTATAGAGCTAGCCCCCAATAACGACCACCGCATGTACGTATACCTCGATTTAGGAAACGATCGATACGCGCTATTTGTCTACACTTCGGCGGGGAATATGTTTGCAGCCTCATCTAACGAACAGTTCAACATCCCTATTGATAAAACAAGCGCAAAGAAGCGTAGCATTAAGCGTGGATTGTGGGAAACGACCTACATCTACACCAACGCCGATGAGCGTATTATCAACACGGTTAAAAGCAGGTACAACGAGGTTAAAATGTTAAACTCTAAGTAGAAATTTAAGAGCACAGCATACGGAATAGCTTTTCCTAGTATTGCTAACAACTAAGTATCCCACTCCAATCTAGTATTCGGGTGGGATACTTGTTTCTATGAAAAACGGGAATACCAAACATGGCGCACTTTGAGCTTTCAACGCTTAAGTATTTCACACTATTTTAAACATATCCACACTCTATGCGTTAAGATTCAAGCTATACGCTTAAGTAATCTACCACAAAAAAAATCGAAGACAATGGATGTCCCAAGAATTACCCTACCCGTTAGCATCCTGCTATGCCTTATTGCATCCGTCTCTAAAAGTCAGCCCAAAGAAGTTGCTGCAGATAAAGAGAAAAAGCCCCTGTACACTACCAACCTCAATAAGAACGACTATTTTATTGGAGGAACCGTTGGCCTTTCTACCAAAAAGACCTCCAATAGGGATGTCTTTCTATACAACATCGACAACGAAGATAACAGCACCTTCTCGTTTCGATTTGACGGAGGATATGCCCTAAAAGACAACCTTTTTGTCGGATTAGGGATACAATACGGTGAGTCGAGAAAAAAAGGCAACTACACCGATACGGATAATAGCACCAGCTACAAGCAGTTCTACGAATATAGCATGTCTTTTAAGCCATTTATCAAGAACTACGTACCGCTAGGCGAGTCTAGGCGTCTTAACCTTGTTACCCAAACCGAGTTCTCCTTCTCCATTAACCAATCGCTGCTTCAGAGCGAACAAAACGACGACATTACGCGTACCCACCTAAATCAATATGAGATAGGGATAGGAATTCGCCCCGGATTGCTCGTCTTTATTGTCAACAACTTTGCCATAGAGACGTCGGTAAATGTAGCAGGAATCAGCTACTCCTACTCAAGGCAAAAAACAACCAACCAGCCCAAAACCACCATAAACAAGGGCAATATCGACCTCAAAATTGATATTCTACAACTCAACCTCGGCTTCTTTGTATACCTATAATTTTACTGCAATGAAAAGATTTTTCACCATACTAGCCGCTTCGAGCATCGTGCTGCTACCATCGTGCCTAAAAGAAACCCACTTTGGAGCATCAGACAGAAATGCCATCAAATCATTCACCGTAAAAGGACAGATTGGCCAAACTATTTTCGAAGGAAATAAGATTTATGTTGCTGTAGATTTGGATTACGACCTTTCTAAGGTTACGCCAACGGTAGAGATTTCAAACTTTGCAACCATTAGCCCTTCTCCTTCCGATGGTCAGGATTTTCGAAATCCGGTGGTATATAAAGTCACCAGCGAATCTGGAGCATCTCAGGAATACACGGTTTGGCTATACCAAACTACACCAGAGATTCAGCTTCCCAATAGCGGATTTCAGCAGTGGTATGTAACCTCCTCCAGCGGGAAAAGCTACCTACAGATAGGTGCTGGAGCTACCGATACAACGTGGGCCACAGGCAACGCAGGAGCCGCTTCTATTGCCGCTGCCAACGTCGCTCCTATTACATCAGGAAGCGATACCATTGCCGAGCTTGCAACCATAAATACGGGTAAGCTAGCGCAGGCTATCGGACAGGGCATTGCCGCAGGCTCGCTTTTTACCGGAAAGTTTAAGCTAAACATAAGCAACCCCATTGCATCCGCTAAATTCGGAATCAGCTTTGTAGGCAGACCCAAATCGTTTAGCGTTAAGTACAAATATGCACCTGGCCCAACCTTAATGAATGGAAGAGGGGCAGCATTGGCAGGAAAGGATTCGCTCGACGTGTACCTACTACTCGAAGATAGAAGCACCTCCCCTTGGAAGCGTGTTGCTACAGCGTGGTTCCGTTCTGACGAGGCACAATCGGACTTTAGGGAGCTAAAGGTAAACCTTACCTATGGGCAAATACCCACACCCAAATACTACGAAATACCGACAGGCGCAACAACGTGGGGAACAGGCCTAGAAAAGCCAACTCACATTACGGTTGTGTTTTCGAGTAGCGCAAGAGGTAATCTTTTCGAAGGAGCACCAGGAAGCAAACTCTGGGTAAACGATTTTCAGCTTTACTACTAGCCAATAAGTCCCCAAATAGCTTTCTTCTGTTTGGGGACTTACTAATTTTCAAAACCACCTAGCACCTTAACTTAAATACAGCACAATTAACGGTAATATGGAATTAAACGCCCCCTTTTATTGTACTTTTCCTCTGTCTTCTTAAAAACCCGAATCAATTTCAACGATTCTAAAAAGGTCTATAAACAACCGTTTAAAATGAAAAAGATGAATCAAGCACTAAAAAAAGACTTACTGCTTACCCTTTTGCTGGTTGCGGCTACCAGTTTTGCCGCATTACCACAAGCAAAGAAGGGCTCCATTGCCAAAGACGCTATGGTTGGAAACTACGTAACAGACGCCTACGCAAAAAGAAGCAAGGGCTACGACTGGGTAGCTGTTTCAATCAGTAAGTTTAACGATACCAAGTACCGCATTTCAGTTCGCTCGCGTGGCGACCGAAAGAAAACCACCTGCACCTTCGATTCGTATGCTTACGTAGCCGATAAAGGAACGCTTAAAGCCTACGTGAATAACAAGCCAATCCTTTTTGTGGTAAAGGGAAATACGCTAACCATAAAGGCCGAACAGGAAGCCGATGCCAACGAGCTCTACTTCTTCTGCTCTGGCGGTGCATCGCTAGCAGGAAGCTACATGCGCATTAACGAACCAATAGACCAAAAGCAGGTTGACAAAACGGTTTACCAAAAATTTCTAACGTGGGATAAGATCTCCTTTTCTGTTAGCCAAACCGGCGATAAGCTAACCATAAACCCTATTGGGCTAACCATAGATAGCAGCCCCATAACCTTAAAGGTTGATGGCAAAGCCGTAGATGCCGAGGTGGGCGATCTAAATGCCGATAACTATCCGGAGCTATTTATTTACACCTACGATAAAAACGGGAAGGGTAACGCCATTGGCTTTTCGGTAAACAACGGTAAATCTGTGAGCCAAATCACCTTTACAGGAATTGCAGACAGAAAAGACTTGCAAAAGGGATTTGGAGGTAACGATGAGTTTGCCATTGTAGAGGCAACCTTTGTTCAACGTTTCCCCATTTATAAGGATGTTGCCAAAAACATTAAGGCAAACAAAACCCGACAAATACAGTACAAGCTTAAAAATGGCGAAGCAAGCAGAGTGCTTACCATCGATAAGGTGCTAGAATACTAGAACTAACAGATAAGGGGATAGTCCAACAGGCTATCCCCTTTTTTTATGTTTATAAGAAGTACCGCTTCACTTTGGCTATTTGCCATGTGCCTACAAAATTGCTCTAGCACGAAAGTAGTACTCCCGTAAATAGCTAATATCCTAAATCCATATCCAGCAGCAGCACCTCTATTCTATCGGCATCAAACTGCCCCTTTATTACCGTAAGGTAGTTGCAAATTCTATCCTCGCTTCTGCAATCGGAGCATTTACCCGTTTTAGCGCAAGGCGTATTTTTGTTTAAGCGGATGGCATCTGCTGGAGCGGCATAGCTTTTTATCCGAGCAATAGCCTCCTGCTCGTTTGCAACAACCTTATTGTAGCCAGCTACCAGAAAAACTTTTTTCGGTCCATAAATGATTGGAGCAACCCTACTCCCATTACCATCGAGGTTGTAAATCTCGCCCTCCTCCGTAATGGCGTTAATCCCCGAAAAGAAGAAGTCGGCATCGAAATTACTTACGTAGAGCTGGCGCTTCTCCTCTTTTGACATCCCGATATACTTGTTCAAGTAGCGGTAGCTGCCCTTTTCTAGCATATTGTAAAGGCCAATATCCTTAAGAGTAAGAGAATCTCCAACACCGACAACCGCCCCCTTCGGCATCTTACCCTGCAGATAGGATAAAACCTCGTCGGCCGAAGTAAAAATAGCAGCCGTAACTCTTCGTTTTAGTAAGCTGGCCTTGGTTCTCTCCAGCTTTATGCGCCGTAAGCTGGCCATTGCGTCGTGAGTCATTGTACCAATTTTGAGAATAAAGATAAGCAACTTCCATCCAAATTGGCGAGGTGCCAAAGATATCCCCTACATCGTAAACAGCCTGCCTGCTCGCATTTCCAATTCTTTTCCATAACTTCAAGCTTTGAACCAGCACCTACAGCTGGCTGTTAACGGCAATAAACAACGTGCAATGAAGCTCTACATCAAAAATATGGTATGCCCTCGCTGCATTATGGCGGTCGAAAAGGTTATGCAGGACTTGAATATGGCCTACACCAGCATCGAACTTGGAGTTGTGGAGGTTGACCACGATCCATCGACAAGCGAGCTAGCAGCGCTAGATGGCCAGCTACGCAGCCTTGGCTTTGAGCTGCTAGACGATGCCCGCACCACCACCATCGAGAAGGTGAAGACCTTTCTTATTGCCGTTGTACAATCGGGTAGCATCGACGAGCACTTCTCGCTTAGCGACCAGCTATCGGCCCACATAAACAAGGAGTACTCCACCATCTCCAAACTATTCTCGCAGGTAGAGAGCATCACCGTAGAGCAGTACTTTATCCTACAAAAGATAGAGAAGGTGAAGGAGTGGCTGGCATACGACGAGTATACTCTCTCCGAGATTGCCTTTAAGCTGGGATATAGCAGCGTGGCCTACCTCAGCAACCAGTTTAAGAAGGTAACAGGGCTAACCCCGTCGGCATTTAAGGCGCAGCATCAGGGGCTACGAAAGCCGCTCGACAACATCGTGTAATGGCGCATTTCCCCCTTTAAGTGCAAACATCTCCCCTTATTCTACAACGATATTTGCCCTCCTAGGTGCCATTTTTGTAGCATAAAATGAAAGGATATGAGCACAAATCAACATACCTACGAGATTCCGCTGCTGGGAGTAGAAAGCGAGCACTGCGCGCTTACCGTAACCAAGGCGCTGGCAACCGTTAAGGCGCTGGCGCACCACCACGTGGAGCTGAACAACCATAAAGCCCTAGTTGAAACAGACAAGGAGGCCGATGGCATTATACTAGCCGTTGCTGCCATCCGAGGCGCAGGGTACGACGTAGCTACTAAGCGCAAGCAATACCCCGTTACGGGCATGTCGTGCGCATCGTGCTCGGCAAGCGTAGAGACAATCCTACAAAATCAGGCAGGCGTAGTTAGCGCCGCAGTAAACCTCGCCAGCCAAACGGTACAGCTGGAGTATATCAATACCATCGTAACGCCATCGGCGCTAAAGGAGGCGCTACAATCGGTAGGCTTCGACCTTATAGTAGACGAAACTGCCGAGGCTAAAAACGCCCTCGAAGAGCAGCAGCTGCTGCACTACCAGCGCTCAAAGCAAAGAACCTGGTGGGCCATCGCGCTAAGCATTCCGCTGGTTGCTGTTGGCATGCTCTTTATGGATATGCCCTACGCCAACGAGCTGATGTGGGCGCTAAGCACCCCCGTGGTGGTTTGGTTTGGCCGGCACTTCTTCGTTAACGCGTGGAGGCAGCTTAAGCACCGCAGCGCCAACATGGATACGCTGGTAGCGCTAAGCACGGGCATCGCCTACAGCTTCAGCGTCTTTAACACGCTATACCCATCGTTTTGGCATAGCCGCGGACTGCATGCCCACGTCTACTTTGAGGCGGCTGCGGTGGTTATCACCTTTATACTTGTTGGCAAGCTGCTGGAGGAAAAGGCCAAGGCCAACACCTCGTCGGCCATAAAAAAGCTGATTGGCCTGCAGCCATCCACCGTAACCATCGTTAGGGATAACAACCAGCTGGAGGATATCCCCATTGCGCAGGTTAAGGTTGGCGACGTGCTGCTGGTTAAGCCGGGAAGCAAAATCCCCGTAGATGGTAGCATAACCGAAGGCGCCAGCTTTGTAGACGAGAGCATGATTACAGGCGAGCCCATCCCCGCATCGAAGGAGGTTAACGATAGGGTATTTGCAGGCACCATCAACCAAAAGGGTAGCTTTAGGATGGTGGCCGCCAAGGTAGGCGGCGATACGCTGCTGGCGAGCATCATCCGGCAGGTACAGCAGGCGCAGGGCAGCAAGGCGCCCGTGCAAAGGCTGGTTGATAAGATTGCCAGCATATTTGTACCAACGGTAATTGCCATTGCCGTAGCCACCTTTGCGGCGTGGTGGATGCTGGGCGGCGATAGCGGCTTAACGCATGGACTACTAGCCGCCATCACGGTGCTGGTTATTGCCTGTCCCTGCGCGCTGGGGCTGGCCACCCCCACTGCCATTATGGTGGGCGTGGGTAAGGGAGCCGAAAATGGTATTCTGATTAAGGATGCCGAAAGCCTAGAGCGCGCCCATACGCTTAACGCCATTGTACTCGATAAGACAGGAACCATCACCGTTGGTAAGCCCACCGTGGTGGCCCAACGATGGCTCGCAACGGAGGATCTTCCCCTACTGCGCAGCATCCTATACAGCCTCGAAAGGCAATCGGAGCACCCGCTAGCCGAAGCCGTGGCCGCCAGCTTAACCGACGAGGCCTCGCTCCTACCGCTTAGCGGTATCGTTAGCCAAACGGGACAGGGCATCAGCGCGCAGCATCAGGCAGCCACCTACTGGATTGGCAACACCGCCCTAATGCAGGCACAGGGCGCCAACGCCACCGCCGCATTATCCCATGTTGATGAGTGGAGCAGCAACGCCTACACGGTGGTTTACTTTGGTAGAGGCAGCGAGCTGCTGGCGGTGCTGGCTATTGCCGACCAGATAAAGGAGAGCTCCGCCGCAGCCATAGCCCAGCTGCAGCAAATGGGCATCGAGGTGCTCATGCTTACGGGAGACAACCGCCAAACGGCCGCAGCCGTAGCCCATCAGGTGGGCATAGCGCGCTACCAGGCCGAAGCGCTGCCATCGGACAAGGCCTCCTTTATTAAGGAGCTACAGCAGCAAGGTAAGGTGGTGGGCATGGTGGGCGACGGCATAAACGACAGCGAGGCGCTGGCCCTTGCCAACGTAAGCATTGCCATGGGGCGCGGCAGCGACATTGCCATCGACGTGGCCATGATGACCCTTATAAGCAACGATCTCCGCAAGATACCCGCCGCCATAACGCTTAGCCGCAAAACGGTGGCGGCCATCCGCCAAAACCTATTCTGGGCGTTTATATACAACCTAATAGGAATACCCGTTGCCGCAGGCGCGCTGTACGCCGTTAGCGGGTTTATGCTAAACCCCATGATTGCCGGAGCCGCAATGGCCCTTAGCAGCGTTAGCGTGGTAAGCAACAGCCTACGCCTAAAGCGGATTAAGTTTGATGTGTGATGTGAGATATGAGATATGCGATATGAGATATGAGATATGAGATATGAGATGTGAGATGTGCGATGTGAGATTTGAGATGTGAGATGTGAGATATGCGATACTCTATACTCAATACTCAATACTCAATACTCAATACTCAATACCCAATACTCTGTACTCTGTACTCAATACTCGATACCCAATACTCGACTAAGTAACCATAAAATAGAATACCATGGAAAGAGTTTTTAAGACCAGCATGAGCTGCGGCGGTTGCGTAGCCAAGGCCACCGCCACCCTTAACGCCCTTGTAGGCGAAGGCAGCTGGAAGGTGGACACCACCTCGCCCGATAAGCTGCTTACCGTTACCAACGACGCCGTTACCGCCAACCAGCTTACCGACGCGCTAAAGAAGATTGGCTTTAAGGCCGAAGAGCTAGGCTAGCCCAACCGCACACAAAAAACAAGCCGCAGCTGGTAAACCCGCTGCGGCTTTTGTGTTTTATGGAATAATGTTCCCTGCTAAATGTTGGCGCCGACCTACCTGTAGAGGTTTTAAGACAGGTATTTTAAACAAACGAAGGAGCCTATATTAATGCTTAATAATTAAATCTGCAGCCAGATTATTAGCTAATCACCGCAAATAAAGTACCCAATTTACACCAAGAGTCTCCAACCTTTTTATAAACATAAAAACAACCATAGGAATCCATTGGACTTGAGAAAGAACCATGATAAAACAGACAAATGGTCCCTTTACGCAGAAATATGGGATGAGAGAAGGAGTGAATTTCCCCACCAAAAACATCAAGAGGCATTTGATCCTGTGCCATCTTTTTATACAGCACAGTTAGCGTATCCTCGGGCACTAGCCTACCTTTTTCTATGACACGATCATGCCAACTAATTTTTTGTAGGCTATCAATAGCTGAAAGTGCAACCGAAAAGTCCTTGCACTGGAGGCCAAATGGGGTTTCTTCTGCCGAATTATCGGCTGCAATGTGTCTTTTTAAAGACTCCTTCATGTTTTGTAATTCACCAGCAGATAAGTTTGATGAATAGTAAAATGTATCAATCTTTGGACGGTATTGCTCAAAAAAGAAATTGAGAAAATCTTGCTCCTGCTCAGTTGCTTGTGCGTTAGAAAAAAGGGCAGCCGTTAGCATGCTAAATAAAAGAATAACCTTACTGATAGAATATTTCATAACACGTTATATCTAACATTTTACAACTACAACGTTTTGCCAGCCTATCCAACAACCGCCTGTAGGCTTCCGCCCTCTCCCGTTCAACGACGGTCTAAGACCGCTACTTAAATTCGACATAGCCGCAGACGATACCAAGCATTGCTCTTCGAATATGCTTCGGCGAGCGGGGACTATTCTGTAAAAACATCACTTCTCATGTGTTTACAAAGTACGTATCAATTTCAGGTCGGTGAAAATCTACGATCCAGTCATTTCGCTTATCATAGAGATGTTTTATTTTCTCTGCCTTGTTGCTCCAAACAAAACAGCCTCTATCGTCATACATGTAGAAGCCTCTGTCTGTTTTAGGATCTAAGAAATAAACATCTTGACATATAGCCGGCTCATAGCCCATTTCGTTATTTGCAATTCCATTTAGTATTTTCTCGGCTTGAATATCCTTTACCTTTAACTTTCCAACAATAACTCTTGCGTCTACTTTGTCGCAAGTATAACTTCCATCTTCATGTTCAGTCAGCATTTGAGTTTCTACTTGTTCCGTTTTATCATAAAATGGTTCAAGCAGATTAGGTGTAAGAAGATTCAGCAAAAAGTCATTTTTCTTATTGAAAAGCCCTCCTTCATACTCATAGATAAGAATCCATATTTCAACTTCAGAATTATCAAATGTCTCATAAAACAATGTAGCTGCTCGAAGTGTCGACTGTGTAACTCTTTTGTGTAAATGATTTTTATAATTAAGCTTATCAACTTTCGTCATTCGCCGTCTATCCTTCCACCATTCAATTTCGACGCCATTTCTTACTATTTTGAACATTTCGTCGCCGCCAAGTTCAAAACGAATATGAACGTCTCCAAATATGGAATGAGGTGTTCCAATCTTCGAGCCTGAATAAGCTATATCCAAATATGTTTGGAGTTCGTTTCTCAATTTTATTGTCGTCGTTATGTTTATTACGCAGTATCCTTTTTTGCACTACATTTTGCCAGCCTATCCAACAACCGCCTGTAGGCTTCCTCCCTCTCCCGTACAACGGCTGTCTAAGATCGCTACTTAAGTTCGTCATAGCCGCAGACGATGCCGAGCATTGCTCTTCGAATATGCTTCGGCTAACGGGGAACAACAAGCGTTGCGGAAACAAAACACCCGCAAACCTATGAACACCAACAATCTTATCCCGATTAGTTTGTGGCTTTTTTAACTCAAAAACCTATCGATTTTATCAATTAGCTCTTGCAGTTTGAGAAATCGATACTTTGTATTTAAATATATGTTACAATAGTCCAAACATTCAACAGTCCGTTCAACTTTGTCTTTGCTTTTATTGTATGTTTTATTTACTAATTGATATATAGTTCTTAAATCTTCCGCCGCAGCGTTGCTCCTTGTAGTTAAATCGTCCGTTTGGGGGTTAAACCCTATAGATGTTATTTGTCCAGAATTTAAAGTTAAGGAAGCATCAATATGTGAATAATGATTACACTCAGCGATGAACCAATCTTCAATTTCTCTTATTGCGATAACAATACTGGTATCATTGGGTAGTGCAGGTGTAATTCTTCTGCCTTTTCTAATTGTTCCATTAATAAGTTCGTCTTCAAACCTTGTTATATCAGTTAATGGATACAAATCTCTTAGCCCAATGACTTCACTATAGCCTTGGGCTAAGAGAGAAGATGCATCTTCAATAATCCTCGGTTTTACACCTCCATCTCCCATGCAATCAAATATTAATGCAAAATGTTGTGGATTTTGAGGGTTTGCTGTTGATTTTGGATATATAGTTCTTTTAGCTTTACCAATACCTTGAAACTGTTGAAGCTCAATCTGAATGTTTTTTTGACCAGCAATTTCAATTAATAACTTATTAATGAAAAACTGTTCAGTCTGACCTTCGACGTAGAAAGCTATTTTTTTCATAATTAATTGTCAGCTTGTTCAAATCCATCAAAATAGAATTCGGTTGATAAAAAGTCGAAATTACTTAAGCCTGTGTATTTAAAATCATCAAAAATAGCCTTTGAATTCGAATAGTTATAATACAAGGATTTTTTGGGAACACGATGAATAACAGTCCAATAATCTAAAGGAATATTATTCATTATAAATCTATCATTTGTAGTCATTATAACTTGAACAGATGAATCCTTAACTTTATTTATGATTAAATTAATAAGGCACTGAGATCTTTCATAATCTAAACCTTCTCCAATATCATCAATTAAAATACAGCTTGGGTTTTTACTTAACAACGAAAAGTTTAATTGAATTAACAATGAAAGTGCTCTAAACATTCCTTGAGACATTTCCTTTTGATCTGTAAAGTCTTCAATATCTTTTTCTTTGACACCTAAACCGAATGCCGAAATAGGAATGAAATTAAGAGTATCGACTTTTATGCTGTCTAGATTGTAGGAAATATTTCCCATATCTTGGATTATCTGATCTGTAAATATATGCCCAAACCGTTTTTTACCATTAACAAATATTTCAGTTACCTTATCTGAATCTTTTAAGTCAACGTCTTCATTTTCTTTAATGGAATTAATATCTCTAAGGAAGACATTCTTTCCAAGTTGACTTCCAAAACGATAGTGAGATAATGATTTTCCCCATGTCTGAATTGGTTCCAAATATGGTTGCTGAATACTATCAACTCTAGAAACAGCAAGCTTGTCGTCTTCCATTTGAAAATCCAAAAAGGTTTCTGCTTGCTGGTAAAACATACTACCATCTCGGCTATTTCTTTTCAGTTTTTCAGTACCATTTATTTTTAAAATTTCTTCTTTTACTTTTCCCTTCTCAAAATCTAAAAAATAGTAGATTTCGTCACTGCCATTTTCAAAGGTTAAGTCATAAGTCGATGTATCATAAATTAGCTGAGTTAACTTTATTTCTCCTGATAATAAATCGGATAAATGTCTTATAGAATTTATTGTTTTACTTTTCCCTGTCGCATTCTTGCCAACAACTAGATTGATATTTTGAAAAGTAACAGGTTGAGAAGGACTATCTATTTCTGGTTTTCCTTCCATCGACCATTCAAATTTTTGTCCTTTAAATCTGCAATATTTTATTTTCCTGAGAAACATATCTTCAAAATTTTAATACCCAAAGTTAATACTATTTTCTAATTGACCTTGCAGCCATTTTTTAGTTTGTGCCAAACATCTATGCATCCACACTCGCTGCTATTATTTCCGCATTATCTGCAACTCCACTAAGTAAGATGCCGCTCCTAAAGTAGCTAAAATCTGGCAACGTTAAACAGTGTTACGTCATTTTTTGTATGGCCAATTTGCCCATCAGCTGATCACCACTTCGACGCTCGGAAAAATGCCAATCCATCAGCTGATCACCACTTCGACGCTCGGAAAAATGCTAATCCATCAGCTGATCACCACTTCGACGCTTGGA
>NZ_JTLD01000048.1 GCF_000798815.1 Alistipes sp. ZOR0009
AAGTGATCCAGCTGGGGCTCGAACCCAGGACCCCATCCTTAAAAGGGATGTGCTCTACCAGCTGAGCTACTGAATCATTTGTTTCTCAAATGCGGATGCAAAAGTACGTTTTTTTATTGGACATGCAACACCCTAAACGCCTTTTTTGACTATTTTTGCAATTCTGCAAGCAGCAATATCTCAAATAATTAACATTACTCATTTGATTACAAACACAATGCAACTATGCGAAATATTCAGATGGAGGACAAAATAATACTGATTACAGGAGCGTCATCGGGGATTGGAAGGGCTTGCGCTTTAGAATTTGCCGCCCGTGGTGCTAAAGTGGTGCTAGGTGCACGCTCTACAGAGGAACTAAATGAAGTTGTTGCCCAGATTACTTCAAACGGAGGTAGTGCGGTTGCCTCTTTTTTGGATGTGGCCGATGAAGCTTCCTGCAAGTCTTTCGTCGAACTAGGCATCTCGACTTACGGAAAAATAGATGTTCTCATCAACAATGCAGGCATATCGATGCGGGCCATATTTGAGGATGTCGACTTGGCCGTTTTAAAACGCCTGATGGATGTTAACTTTTGGGGAACGGTGTACTGTACGAAGTATGCGTTGCCTTCGCTTTTGGAAAATAGGGGGAGCGTTGTTGGCGTAAGCTCTATTGCTGGCTTTATGGGGCTGCCTGGACGTACTGGCTACTCCTCCTCGAAGTTTGCCATGCACGGTTTTTTGGAGACGCTGCGTGTCGAAAACCAAAAGAAAGGTTTGCATGTTATGATTGCGGCTCCTGGTTTCACTGCTTCTAACGTGCGTTTAAACGCGCTCAATGAGGCTGGGGTTAAACAGGGCGAAACTCCACGCGACGAAGGGAAGATGATGACGTCGGAGGAGGTTGCACGCCGTATTGCCAACGGTGTAGTAAATCGCAACCGTACGTTAATAATGACGCTAATGGGTAAGGTTACCGTTTTTCTAAAAAGGATAGCTCCCAAAATGCTAGATAAGCTATCGTACGCCGAAATGGCTAAGGAGCCTAATTCTCCGTTAAGGTAGATTTGATAAAAATTGCATAAGTTTCGTAGCATTGGCTATTAAAGCCAATGCTATTTTTTTGTTTGCCCAACGTAAATTGAGAAAAAGGTGAACAGGTTTGCTAGAGTGGGGTTTATTCAGTATTTTTAACTGAATAATGAATGGATGATGCAGAATATTTTACATTACCTGTTGCAAATTAACTTATCCTACCTCTTTCAGGGGATTTACCTGTTTACCATCTTTTTTGTCGTAGGGTTGGTGATACACGAGAAGAGGGACCCCGTTAAAACCATCTCGTGGGTGCTGGTAATAATCCTATTGCCCATTGTTGGGGTTATCTTTTATTTTGTCTTTGGACAGAATTATCGGAAGCAGAAGATGTTTAGCCGCAAAGGGCTAAAGGATATTGCCTTTATAGATAAAATACAGGAGGAGCAGCTGCTGAGTTTTTCGAAAAACAAGCTAGGTAAGCATGTTCGTTCTGATTTCCGTTCAATAATTGGCTTATTGTTGAATAACAGTAAGTCGCTTTATACCGAGAATAATAGCGTAAAGATACTCAATAATGGGGGGGAGACCTTCGACCATATTGTAGATGCAATTAGTAAGGCCGAGGTGTACATTCATCTGGAGTATTACATCTTTTCCGACGACAAAATTGGTACCCGCATTCAGCAGCTGCTTATCGAAAAGGCGGCCAAAGGGGTGGAGGTATGCCTTATTTACGACGATGTGGGAAGCTGGTACCTGAAGTCAACCTTTGTACAGGAGATGCGCCAGGCTGGAATACAGGTGTACCCTTTTATGGAGGTTAGCTTTCCGTGGTTTACCCGTAAGGTAAACTTTCGGAACCACCGTAAGATTGTGGTGGTAGATGGTAAGGTGGGGTTTGTGGGAGGCGTTAATGTGGCCGATCGTTACATTGAGGGAGATCCCAAGCTTGGATTTTGGCGCGATACACACCTCGAGATGGTGGGCGATGCCGTACGCCTGCTGGCCTTGGTTTTTCAGATGGACTGGTATTTTGTGAGCGGGAAAACGTTCGAGCCGCTAGATCGGTACTTGCCGCCTTTCGGTAAGGTGGGGGATACTGCTGTTCAAATCTGTAGTGCTGGGCCCGACTCCGACTGGGCAAGCATTATGCAGGCCTACTTTTCGGCAATAACCAAGGCTAAAAAGCATATTTACATCTCTACACCCTACTTTATGCCTAACGAGAGCATCCTTACGGCCATAAAGACGGCCGCGCTTAGCGGCGTGGATGTGCGTATAATGATACCCCATAAGTCCGACTCGGCCATTGTTTACTGGAGTACCCTTTCGTATTTGGCGGAGATGCTTGAGGCTGGCGTAAAGTTTTACTTTTACGAAAAGGGCTTTAATCACTCCAAAATAATGATGGTGGATGGCTCTTTTGCCAGCGTGGGTACGGCAAACCTCGATATTCGATCGTTCGAGGACAACTTCGAAGTCTCTGCGTTTATCTACGATGATGCCGTAACGCAGGAGTTGGAGCGACAGTTTCATGCAGATTTACTAAATTGCAGGCTGATTACGTTACACTACTGGGAGCGACGCCCGTTTATCAACAGCTTAAAGGAAGGGGTCGCCCGATTGTTTAGTCCGCTGCTTTAGGTTTGGTTTTGCAATCATTCAAACTAGATACTATGAGAAAGTTCGTATTAATGCTGGCCCTTTTAGGCGGCGCAACCCTTGCCAATGCTCAGCTCTTTACCTTCGGTTTAAAGGCGGGTATTAACACCACTACGGATGTTTTTAAGAACGTAACCATCAACAATGGTGCGAGCGACAACTGGCAAATTGTAAAGAATAACGCTAAGGTTGGTTTTCAGGCGGGTGCCTTTGCTCGCGTAAAGCTGCTAGGCTTTTACGTGCAGCCCGAGTTCTACTACTCTCAGTCTAGAACCGAGATTACCCTCTCGCAGGTTACCGCTGGGCAAACTACGGTAAAGAACGAAATCAACAAGCTTAATACCCTGAATATTCCTATTCTTGTAGGCTACAAGTTTGGTCCGCTACGCGTAAATGCAGGCCCTGTAGCTAATATTGTTGTAGGCAATAGCAATATTATCGAGGATATCACGGGCGTTAGGCAGAGCATGAAAACGGCCAACTGGGGATTCCAGGCGGGCGTTGGTGTGGATATTCTAAAGACTCTGACCTTTGATGCGCGCTACGAGGGAAGCCTTTCGAAGCTTGGCTCGTCGTACAATACGCTTGCCGGCAGCAATGTCAACTTTGGTAGCCATCCGCAGCAGTTTATCTTTACGGTTGGGGTGTTCCTTTTTTAGCAGCTCCTAGCATAAAATATAAAAGCAGCGATGGTAGTCGCTGCTTTTTTGGTATGTAGGTGATGCGGTTAGTCAATCATTCGGCCTGTTTTCTTAGATGGGGCAGGCGCGGCGCGGCGCACCTTGGCGTGCTTGTTGTTGCGCTTGCTTGGGCCACCTAGGTTTACCTTCTTGTTCTTGGCCTTTTTCTCGTGGAAGCTACCCTGCGATTGCTTGATGGAGGGCGCCTTGAGGTAGTGCTTGTCGTAGGCGGGTGCCTGCTTCTCGTCTTCGGTTAGGACGGTGGATATCTTCACCTCGGCAGGTATCGGCTCTACGTGGATTTGCATCTCCATCAGCTCCTCGATATCGGCCATGTAATCCATATCAGCATCTACCACCAGGTTGATGGCCACCCCATTCTTGTCGGCACGGCCGGTACGCCCAATGCGGTGGATGTAGTCTGGGGCCTCCATGGGCGCGTCGAAGTTGATAACGTGCGACACGTCGGAGATGTCCAACCCGCGCGAGATGATATCTGTGGCGATAAGCACCTTCGACTCGCCGTCGTTGAAGCGCCTAAGGGCGTTTACGCGGGTGTTGGGCGCCTTGTTGGAGTGGATTACCCCCACCAGGCCGGGGTAGCGTTCGCTTAGGCGCTCGTGTAGCCTGTCGGCAATGCGCTTGTTGCGCACAAAGATCAGCACGCGGCTCATCTCGGTGTCGGTGTTTAGCAGGTGCTCCAGCAGGTTCTGCTTCGTATTGTAGTTCGGAACCAGGTACGACATCTGGTCTATCTTATCGAGCGGTGTCCCGTGGGGCGCCTCCTCTATGCGTTCGGGTTTGTCGAAGAAGCTGGTGATAATCTCCTCCACGTCGGGAGTTAGGGTGGCCGAGAACATCAAGTTTTGGCGCTTGGGGGGCAGCATGTCCATCATGCTCATAACCTGCGGGCGGAAGCCTAGGTTCAGCATCTCGTCCACCTCGTCGATAACGAACTTTTGGATCGACTTAAGGCGGAGTACTCCCGTTAGGGTGAGGTCTACCAGCCTACCGGGCGTGGCAACCAGGATATCTAGCCCCTCGTGAATGGTTTTCCTCTGTGTATTCATGTTGGCACCGCCGTACACGCCCGCAACGCGCACGGTCATGAAGGTGGTGAGCGACTCTATCTCCTTAATAACCTGTAGCACCAGCTCGCGGGTGGGCACCACAATAAGCACTCGGGGCTGTCGCTGGTCCGAGTAGGTTAGCTGCTTGAGGATGGGCAGCAGGTAGGCAAACGTTTTGCCGGTACCTGTTTGTGCAATCCCCACAATATCTTTACCCGACAGGGCTGCCGGATATGTGCTTGCTTGGATTGGTGTTGGGTAGATATAGCCCAGCTCTTCGAGGGCATTCCTCAGCGGGGCGTTCAGATTAAGATCGTCGAAAGTCACTGTTCTATTTTCTTGGTTGATGCAAAGATACAACTTATAACGAATATTGTGACGAGGAACCTTGGCTAGCGCCGTTTTGGTTTCTTAATTAATGTGGTGGATGCTGCAATTTTAAACTTAAGCAATTGGTAATGCTTTGGTAATCATAACGAAATATTGCGCCTTTACATTTGTGGCGTTAGGTTAGTATGGGTGTTCATAATTGCTCCCCTGGCAGTGGTCAGCAGGGGGAGAACGGTAAGGTTATGTATTTACGTGTTGATAAGACTTCTCGAGTAGCGTATTCCGGAAGTCTTTCTTTTTTGTGCGGATGCCTTCGGCAGGGCTTGCCTTGGGCGGCAAAAGGTGGAGGGATGGGGCTCCACCTTTTGTTGGCAGCATCGGCTACTTATCCTTGTTGTCTTCGTCTTTCTTGTGGCGTGTACCCAAGCTAACCACCTGGCGGGCGGTCTTATACTCGCTGTAGAGTTCGGGCTCCGACCTCTTTATCACCTCCATCTGTATGTCTAGCTGATCTCGTAGAATGTCCATTGTTCTATTTATGGCCTGCTCGAGGTTTTGGTTGGCTGCCTTTCGCTCCCCAATCTTTATTCGAGGTACGCTAATCTGGTTGTTAAATTCGGTGGTGAGCTGCTCCAGCTTTTGGATGTTTTCCATTTTGAGGTTGAAGCCTGCGAGCTTCTCCAGATGCTTTTTCGCTTCAGTGGCCAGCTGCTTGCAGTAGGTTACCAGCTCCTGCTCTTTGCAGTGGCTCAGCTTCGATTCGTTAGTATTGCTAAAGCGGTGAAGCTCCATGTTCTTGTTACCGTTGGCAATGGCTAGCAGCGCAAGGGCCATCTCTAGCGTTTCTACCTCCAGCGCAGTGCGGGTCAAATTCTTGCTCTCGGTTGCCAGTTCGGGGTCGCTCGGAGCAACCTTTAGCAGGTCCTCCACCTCTTCGAGCGATTGGTCGAAGAGCGTACACACCGCAACTAGAGCCGCTAAGCTCTCGATCTTACCTTGGTTCTTTTTCAAAACGGCGTTAACAGCCTGCAAGGTCCTTAAGAAGTTGTTTGTTGATTTTTTCATGATCAAAAAAAGGTTTTAGTTACTAATTAGTAGCATTTGAAAGGTTTTTATGGGGTGGGCGCTTGCCTGCGCTGCCGATGGGGAGCCATCGGCAGTACGGAGGCTGCCCTCTGGTACGAATGGGGTGTTCGCTAAAGCGAGCGCGCTGTATCCGGAGCTGGCTGCGATGCCTTCTGGGCGACATGCGAAGGGGTGGGAGGCGAAATTGGTGCCTTTGGAGCGCAATGCGGTGCCCGCTAAAGCTAATTTGGTGTCCTCTAGCGTAAAAGGAATGCGAGCTAAAGCTAAATTGGTGAGCTCTAAAATGAAGTTGGTGGCTGCTAAAGCTAACGCAATGGGCGCTAAAACAAAATGGATGCGAGCTAAAGCTAATGGGGTGGGCTGTAAGCCGGATGCGGTGCGCCTTGTTTCATCCGCAATGGCTCCTATGCGTAAATCGGAGCCATTGGCTGCCGATGGCGTTTGATTCCGGAACTCTTCGGCGAAGTTAAATCCTGAAAGGGTGCCTTGAGGTATGGGTAAAAGCACCGCGGGGGCATGGCCGGTATGGAGTGGCCGCTCCCAAGCGTGCTGGATAATGTCTGTAAGCAATGGTAGAATGGAATTCATCGCCTCCAAAAACTTGAATATTGGTAACTATATTAATTAAAAGCGAATATAAACAAAATAAGTTAAATAATAGTTATAGTGTTAATGGAAAATATTTATGATATTTGTATTTGCGTCTATGTTTAAGTATTTTGTATTCGTATTTGACGGTCCGATATGACGCAGGTGTGCATGTAAACAGGGCGGCTTACCGGCTGCAGTGCCCGAGAAGGCGTAAATTGGAGCAGCGGTGCTGGTTGGCCACCCAATTTGGGGCACCATGAGGAAGAAAACAAGCGTATTAACCAATATAGTAGATAATGGGCAATACCGAAATAATTAGGGAAATAGAGGAGCATGTCGACCTCTACTTGGCAGAAGGTAATTCAGCCTATATTAAGTATGCATTCTTCAACTACGAGAAGCTGCAGTATCCGCTCGAGCCTCACGAGCTGCGCCTGCTTAACCGTATCTTTAGCGATCATTCCTACAAGGCAATGGAGATGTTCGAAGATCGAATTCTTAAGTTTGGCGAGGGGATAACCGAAGGGCACGACGATATCGACTTCTTTATTTGCTTCGAGGTGCTTCCCCTGAAATTTATTCTTGGCGAGGAGCTGTTTAAGGAGCTGCTGATGCACATCGTAAATAACGAGCGCTGCTTCAATATCCGAAAGGTTTTTGTGCACTGGATGCGCGTGATAAAGAATATTTTTTGGCTTCGCACCATTGATTGGGTGTCGCTGATGCGCATTGTTAGCAACTACAACTCGTGGCTGGCCTACCGTATACGCGCTCTCGCTTACACCGAGGCGATGAACGAGGAAAACGCCCAGCGTAACTTCGAAAAGTCTACCGTTCTGCTTAAAACGCGGATTGCCGAGCTGATTGCCGCCACGGATAATGCCGAGCAGAAAGCTCGCATTGCGGCCTATGCCGAGCGCACTATTGGCGAAAACTGGGCGCTTAAGACGCATAAATTTTTTATTCGCGCAAGAAAGGAGGAGCTTGATGCGCACCTCGAAAGCATGCTCGCCAACCCCAAGTTGCAGGAGTATTTCTGGGCGAAGGTCTTCAAGGGCGTTTTTGCGGTAAAGGACGACGAGTACGAGGAGGTTGTAACGCATTTGCAGGAGGTGGTGGGCAGCGATATGCTCGAATACTTTCCCGATATCAAGGTTGATGTGTACGATTCGTTCAAGTTTGCCTGCTTCCGCCTACGCATTCCGGTTGAAAAGCAGCGTGCAATGCTCGAAAGCCGGGGCTATAGAATGGAGCTCATTAACGAGTACATCCGCCACAAGCCCGAAGATTACGACCAGTTTGAGGATACCGACGATATGGGCTACGAGTACCGATTAGGCTACAAGCTGCTCTCCTTTTCCGGTTCGGAGTTTGTTCGGATATTTGCCAGCGACTACGAGAATGCGATGGCAGTGCAGCTGATTGATCGCTTTACCGCTGCAATCAAAAACGGAGAAAAGCTATTTGGCCGCGAGCTCGAAGTGCTCTCGCTCGAAACCTTTTACGGGCGAAAGGTTATGGCCGGCGAGTCCTCTATCCCCCTAATGCTTTACGCGCCTAATCAGCGGGAAACCCTTGGCGTATTCATACATGTCGAAGGAGACTTGGCGAGCTACCTCTCTACGGTTGCAGATCGGTTTAATAGCTTGTGCTTATGGGAGCCAGGGCTCGACGCCGTTCGCTGTACCTGCATCGTATGCACCTTTAGCTACGACGAGCCGAGCATCGAGCAGATTCAGCACGCTCCGGTGGTCGGGATCGAGGTTTACAAGCTAAATATTGATATGGTCTCAACATTGGTGCACCGTACAATTCCATTAATGGAGTCGGAAGAGCATCCCTAACGGGGCAGTCGGTTCGCGATTAGCTTCGTTGCGGCAGCAATCATCACCATTAAAAAATAACGCTAGCATACATGGCGTAGGCTACAAACACAACAGGAAATGAAGGCTCAAAAACAGGTAGTACTATGGGGTATCCTGCTACTGCTGCTTATGGCAGGCTGTGGCACTAAGGATGGACAGAAAAAGGCCACTGGCGATGGGATGGCGCGCTATCAGCCAAAGCAGTACGTGGAGCTAAAGCATCCATCATGGAGTAAAAATGCCACCATCTACGAGGTCAACCTTCGTCAGTTTACCCCCGAAGGGACGTTTAAGGCCTTCGAAGGCCATTTGCAGCGGCTTAAGGAGATGGGGGTGGATATCATTTGGTTGATGCCCATCAACCCAATAGGAGAGAAGAACCGAAAGGGAACCTTGGGCAGCGAGTATTCGGTAAAAGACTACCTGGCGGTAAATCCGGAGTACGGCACTATGGACGATTTTAAGGCGCTTGTTAAGCGGATTCATAGCATGGGGATGTATGTTATCGTCGACTGGGTGGCCAACCACTCTGCGTGGGATAACAAGCTGGCCACCGACCATCCCGATTGGTACACCAAAACCCGCGAGGGGAAATTTCAGCCCACCCCTTGGTACGATTGGAGCGATGTGATAGATTTTGACTACACGGTTCCTGCCATGCGCAAGTATATGACCGATGCCATGAAATTCTGGGTTAAGGAGGCCGATATCGACGGCTATCGTTGCGATGTGGCGGGCTTTATTCCGGTTGACTTTTGGGATAACGTGCGCGCGGAGCTTGATGCCATTAAGCCGGTGTTTATGCTGGCCGAATGGGAGTCGCGCGATATGCATCGGCGTGCCTTCGACATGACCTACGCGTGGTCGTTGTGGGACGAGATGAAGAAGGCAACCACCGGTAAGAAGGGCATCGGAGGATTGGTGGTCTATATGTCGCACGATGTTAATGCCTTTCCTCACGATGCCTTCCGTATGACATTTACCGACAACCACGACAAGAATTCGTGGGAGGGTACGCAGTTCTCGAACTTTGGTGAAGGGTTACAGGCCTGTATGGTATTTGCTTGTACCGTTAACGGTATGCCGTTGGTGTACAGCGGACAGGAAGCGGGGCTCGATCGCTCGCTTAAATTCTTTGATAAGGATGAAATAGAGTGGAAGCAGCATCCTTTTTACAGCATGTACAGGGAGTTATTCGATCTTAAGCATAAAAATCAGGCGCTGTGGAATGGCGCATGGGGTGGCGAAATGGTTCGCATCTACAACGATATGGAGGATAAGGTGATCTCTTTTGTACGAGAGAAGAATGGGAATGTCGTTATTCCAATCATTAACTTTAGCGACAGGCAGGTAAGTGTTACGCTAAAGGATAAAGACTATGCGGGGAAATACTCCGAGCTATTCTCAAAGGTAGCCTTTGAGCTAAAGGGGGATGATAAGCTTACGCTTGGACCGTGGAGCTACATGGTGCTGTATAAGTAAAAATATAATTAAAGCGGGATTTTGGAGGTCCCGCTTTTTTATTCCGCATTTTCGCTATTGGGTGTTGGGGTATTGGGGGCTGCATCTTTCGCGTTAAATAAGCTTTCGATGTAGCATTTAAATCGTTCAAAGCCGTTTGCAATCAGGTTGCTAATACCTGCCTGTACCAAGGTGATAATTACTGTTTTTATAGGAGTATCCTCGTTGGCGTTAAGCATCTTTTGGAGCAGCCTTCCGATCCAGTTCTGGGTTTGAATGATGGTTAGCGAAAGCAAATCTTCTCTTATTTCCTGCGATTCGACCACCTCGCGTAGCGAATTCTTGATGACATTCACCAACCGCATGCTTTGGTAGGTGGCTATAAGTTGCTCCTTCAGCTCTTTTCCTTCCTGTTTTTGTTGAGTCTCGAGTTCGGCGATGCGCTGCTTTAGTAGCATTGATGGATTTGGAGTATTCATAGGGCTATTTTTTGTCGAATAGGTTTATCAGGATGTTTTTAAGAGGGCTAACGATGATCTTCTTGCGGAATAGGAATAGAATCAACCCAATAAGACCGTAAAAGAGAGCTACGGCAAAGAAGCCGTAGCTGTTCTTTCCTAGCAAATCGCCAACCCAAAGAGCCAACCCAATGCTCGCAAAGGAGAAAAACAGAAGAAAAAAGCAGGTTGCCAATATAATCGCGGTTGCCAACGAAATGACGTCTGTCGATTTGTCGATTGCCTTTAACCTAAAAAGCTCTAGGCTTGTTTTGGTAAATCGTTCGGTCTTTTCGACAAGTAGCTCAACTTGCGTATTTTTTTCTTCCATGATTCTACGGTTTGCGAGTGGGTGTTTCTAATTCGGTGCGCTATGCTTCCTCTGTTTCTTCGGCTGCAGCCTTTTTCCCGAACTTGTTGGAAATTTCGTCGGCAATGTCATGTAGTTTTTCTTTTATGCCGTCGATACTGTCATGCCCTTTCTTTACAATCTTACGACGAGTTTCGGACCCTTTGTCTGGTGCAAAAAGAATTCCTACTGTAACGCCAACTGCCAATCCGGCAAGTACTCCTGCAACAATTTTTCCTGTGCTCATAATCAATCCTTTTTAATTATGGTTTGACATCAGAATAAGAAACAACAGATTCGCATGCTTGGTTGTGAGGCGTTGTGTTAAAACTCTATTAAAGTTTTGCTTATATTGTCGTTTCTTTGCTTTTGGGAAAAAATGGGGGCTGTTGCCTTTGCGTAGGTTGCTTAAACCGTAGCTATTTGGGTGGGTAGCGGCTGTTTATCTCTAAAATTACTGATAGCATGAAGCTTTATTTTCGAGGCAACGCAAATTTTTAACTCGACAAGTAGGACGTTAGATGCCCTCAATGGCAGGTGACAAGTTTCTATTTTGATGATGGAAGGGTGGTTGAGGGTGTGCCAGCGGGTCGCTACTTGCTCGAAATTTTATGAAGAACTCTCCTTAAAATTGAAAATAATGGTAAAAAAGAAGGTGTTTAAGGTAGTTGGATTGGGTGAGGTGCTATGGGATATGCTTCCTTCTGGACGAGAGTTGGGGGGCGCTCCCGCTAACTTCACCTACCATGCGGCGCAACTTGGCGCTGATGCTACCCTAATTAGCGCTATTGGGAACGATAAGTTGGGGCAGGAGGCTGCAGCCCTGCTTAAGCAAAAAAGGGTTAACCATCTTTTATACGCTTCGTCTAAGCCAACAGGTACCGTTGAGGTAACCCTTAAAGAGGGCATCCCATTTTATGATATTAAAGCCAACGTGGCTTGGGACGATCTGGTGATAATTCCTCAAATGGCAGCTGCCGTTGCTGCTGCCGATGCTATTTGTTTTGGCACGTTGGCACAGCGTGGCGATATGTCTCGCAATTCGATTAGGGTGTTGCTCGAAATGGCTCCTGTGGACTGCCTGCTGGTTTTTGACATCAACCTGAGGCAGCATTTCTACAGCCGCGAGATAATTGAGGAATCGCTTTTTTATGCCAACATACTTAAAGTAAATGAGGACGAGTTGGAGGTGCTTTCGGAGATGTTCGGGCTAGCAGGCTCGCCTACCGACCGATGTAATGCACTACTAACAGGCTTTGGCTTGGCGATGGTTGTTCTTACGCTGGGGGCCAATGGCAGCTTCCTGTTTGCTGGTAAGGAAAAATCGTTTTTAGCGGCACCGAAGGTTGCTGTTGCTGATACAGTTGGTGCTGGAGATGCTTTTACGGCAGCTTTGGTTGATGGTGTTTTACGCGAACAGAAGCTCGCGGAGATCCACCGCCAGGCCGTAACCCTTTCCGCTTTTGTTTGTACTCAAAAAGGGGCTATGCCCATCTATCCGAAAGAATTAAGGCTCCACTAAAATAAGAAGGGGATGCCGTTGATGCATCCCCTTCCTATCGCAATTAATTGTTACTATAGCTTAAAGGTTACCCCAATTCTACCTCCCGAGAAGTTGTTGCCTCCTCCGAACTGTAAGTTAAGGCCAAAATTGTTGGTGAAGAAGTAACGTCCACCAATTTGGGCTCCTAAGTCTAGCCCCGAATTATCGTTTCCAAATTTAGCTCCAATGTTTAGTCCTGCATATAGGTCGAAGCTGCTAGGGATATTTAGCAAACGGTTAAAATGGTAGTTTGCATTACCGGCAGCGCCCCAGTTGGCATCTTCGTAGTCAAAGCGGTGGGTTACATCAAAGCCTAAGGAGATGTCGCTCCCAACGCCAAAGTCCATGCCTACATTTACAGGAATCCCGTGGTTAGAAAAACCAAGTCCAGCGTTAAGGAATCTTTGTCCCTGCGGAATTGGATTTTGAGCATTCGCCATTCCAAATGATAGCACAACGGCCGCAATGATTACAAAAAGTTTCTTCATACCTGTGTTATTTTAGTTTTTTTAGTCGTGCATGGCAATTCCGTAAAGAGGAATGCCCCAATAAGCGCTTTGTATAGCTGTCCAAATATTGCAAAAGTCTTGCCAATATTTCTTAGCATCAATTTTGTCGCATTGAAATGGGGTGAGAATGGAGGCGGGTAAGGAGTATATTATAGCTTTTAGAAGGTTGTGTAGCTCGTTAAAGAGGTTGTCTGTCTGTAATGTCTGAATTTGTGGGGCGAATGGATCTGGTTTGTGTTAATTAGTACGTATAGCCAAGCCCTACCTTTTGCGGGTGGTTTTATATCATCTCAAAAGTTGATGCATGTCAATAAGGCTTTGCTAAATGTGGTTGTCAGTGTTTTTACCTTTGCTACTGTAAGCAAGGCCATAAAATATGGCGCTTTGAGATGAATAATTAAATAAAACAGAATATGGCAAAGAACATTACAACACAGGAGTTTAAAGATTTAGTTTTTAACTACGACGAGTCTAAGGAATGGAAGTTTAAAGGAGATAAGCCAGCGGTGATCGATTTTTATGCCGATTGGTGTGCTCCGTGTAAGATGGTTGCTCCGATTATTGAAGAGCTGAGCAGCGAGTTTGAAGGGAAAATTGATTTCTACAAGGTTAATACAGAAGTGGAGCAGGAGCTCTCAGGGGCTTTCGGCATCCGTAGCATTCCATCGATACTGTTCATTCCGGTTGAAGGACAGCCTCAGATGTCGGCCGGAGCGCTTCCTAAGAATACGTTTAAGGAAGCTTTTAAGGATATCTTTAATGTTCAATAGCGCTTAAATTAGAAATATCTGTTAGTAATGAGAGATAAGCTAAGGCGCATATTGTCGGATTGGCACTTTGCTCGGATACTTTACTTGGTTATGGGGTTAACCTCACTAGGTTTTGGTTTGTACCAAAAGGATGCCATGTACAACTTGGTGGGGATTCTCTTTTTGGTGCAAGCGATATTTAATATATCCCTTTGTGGTGCTGGTGGCTGCGGTGTTTCTCAGTCGAGGAGACGATTTGATGCACCACTTATTAAAGTGAAGGAGTATAAGCCGAAGGAGTAGCGAAAGCGAGGAGATTGAATTCCTTACAATGAAGTGAAATGTGACTATCGAATGGAGCCTAGAGTGTATTTTTTAGGCTCCAATTTTTTATATAGCAGGATTACTACCCGTGTTTTGATATTTCGGCAAGATGGTTGCTGTTTAAGATGGTAATGGTTTTGTCCTCGAGTTTGATAAGGTTATCTTTTTCGAACGATTTTAAAATCTTTACCGCATTTTCGGTGGATATTCCGGCAAATTCTGCAATTTCTTTGCGCGATAGCTGAGCAAAAATATCAATACCTTCAACTTTAATGCCATCAATATAAAGCAGTACTTCAGCCATGCGCCCGTTCATCTGCTTGTACATTAAAGTGCGTATATTGTCAAAAAGGCCATTGTTTTGCAAGCTGTATCTTTTAATAATACCTATAGCAAAATTCCCGTTGTTTTGGGCTACCTTAAGTAGTGAATTGTTGTCAACCAAAAAGGCTTGCACGTCGGTAAGCGCAATGGTGGAGTAGTTGTATGGTTTGTGGGTAAAAACGGAGGTTAGCCCAACGAATTCTCCTGGAATAACCATTCGTAGGTTGTAGCTCTTGCCTGCATCGCCCTCTACGTACTGCTTGGCAATTCCGCTCACCAAGAAAAGAACGTACGAAGCAAAGGCTCCTTGCTTGGTTAGGTTTTCACCTTTCCGGAATAGCACCTGGGTTTTGCTGTTGCCTATAAACTCTATTTCTTCGGGACTTAGCTGCTGAAAGCATGGCGCCTGTATGTCGCAAAAAAAATCGTTGTCGTTTTCTAGTATTGTTTTCATAGCATGACTCATTGCAACGTAAAGGTAAAAACAAATCAACAATAATCTTGATGAAAATCAATATTGAAGTTGGTTTGGATACTCTCGTTTTTATTGTAGAAGGATGCGTGGTAGGCTACATTTGAATCGTGTTTATGGACTAAACGTTCCTATTCTTTTGAATAAAAACAAAATCAAATAGTATGCTTTACACAAATTTAAATCACATCACCACAGCCGATGAGCTAGTGAGGATTATCAACGAAAACGAGAATGTAATGGTTTGTTGTGGTCGCATGGGGCCTATGTGTATTCCTGTTTACGGAATAATGGAGGAACTTGAAGAGGAGTATGCTCATGCGAAGTTTTTTGACATGGAATTTGATAATCCGGAGGCTCACATTATTCGCAATGCTCCTGAGTGCCGAGGCTTTATGGGGCTCCCCTATGTTGTGTACTATAAAAAGGGAAAAATTGTTAAGGCAACTACTAGCATTCAAAATATGGTGCAGGTAAGAAGCATCCTTGATATCGAATTTGGTGGCGTAAAAAAGTAGGACAATGGAAACTAGCAATAAGTATGATGCCATTGTTTTAGGTGCAGGGCCTGCCGGTTTAACGGCGGGCATTTACCTTTCGAGGGCTAAGCTACGAACGCTAATAATTAGCGAAGGGATGGTTGGTGGGCAGATGATTTTAACGCACGAAATTGCCAACTATCTAGGAGTTGAGAGCATAAGCGGCTACCAGCTGTCTGGTATTATGCGTAAGCAGGCCAAGAGTTTCGGATGCGACATTATATCCAATACTCAGATTGTTGATATAAAACTGGATGGCTCAGAAAAGATGGTGAGCCTAATTGGTGGTAAAACCTTTTTTGCTCATGCGGTAATACTATCTCCAGGTGGCCGTTCTCGTACGCTGGGAGTTGCCGGAGAGGAGGAGTTTAAGGGGCGCGGTATATCCTATTGTGCAACCTGTGATGGTGATTTTTTTGCAGGAAAAGAAATTGTTGTAGTTGGTGGAGGTAACTCAGCCTTAGAGGAGGCCGTTTCGCTTACAAAGTATGCAACAAAGGTAACTGTTGTACACCAATTTGATCATTTTCAGGCTTTCGAGCATGCCATTGAGGAGGTAGAGGCTAATCCTAAAATCAGCACAATCTTGGAGTCGACCATCGAGGAGTATTTCGGGAACGAGAGGTTGGAGGGAGTTGTCATTCGTAATTTGAAAACAGGGGCAAAAACGAGGTACAGGACTGATGGTGCTTTTGTTTTTATTGGCTATGTTCCTAATACGGAGTTTTTGGAGGATACTGTAAGTTTGAACAGCAAGGGCGAGATTGTTGTTGATGCAGATATGCAAACTTCTATTGCAGGCGTTTTTGCTGCGGGAGATTCAACAGCTAAGCGCTACCGCCAAATTACAACAGCCGTAGCAGATGGGACTATTGCTGCACTTTCGGCCGCTGCATACGTGAATGACGTTAAACGTAATTGGCAGAAAGGGAATGACGCAATTGCACAGAGCTGATGGCTGTATTTTTTGTTTCTTTTATATTTTTCACCTAAATACAATGGCAAATGAAGGGGAATTTTGAAGCGCTGATAGAATCTGATAAGCCCGTCATTGTGGACTTTTTTGCAGAATGGTGTTCTCCTTGTAAAATGCAGGCACCAATACTAAAGGAACTTGCGGCGGCTTTAGGAGAATCTGTTCGTATTCTGAAGGTTGATGTGGACAAAAATCCTCAAGTCGCGTCGCGCTATCAAGTACGGAGTGTCCCTACCATGATGATATTTCAAAGGGGGCAGATAAGGTGGCGCCAAACGGGGTTGCAGCCTAAGCATACCATTTTGGATGCGCTGAAGCAGTTACAATAGAGCTTTTCTTCAGGAGAAATGATGAAATAAAAAAGAATGGATGCTACAGCATCCTTTCTTTTTATTTTTCTGAAAAATTCTTCGCATTCCTAATGAGCGAATGGTTTTTCCCGTATGTGAAGTATATGGTAAATCCAATTGCCATCCAGATGAAAAGGCGAATCCAAGTAACTATCGGAAGAGAGAGCATCATTGCTAGGCAAACAACAATTCCCAGTATAGGAACTAGAGGAACAAGTGGAGTTTTGAATGCTCTTGGCGCATCGGGTTGCGTCTTCCGCATTATCATTACCCCAATAGCAACGAGAACAAAGGCAAATAGGGTTCCTATGCTTACCATATGTCCGAGGTCTGATATGTTAACAAACCCTGCTAGTAGTGAGGTGAAAATTGCAAATAGTAGGTTGTTCTTGTAGGGCGTTTTAAATTTAGGGTGGATCTTCGAGAAAATAGAGGGAAGAAGTCCGTCTTTGGACATAGAGTAAAAAATGCGAGATTGACCTAAAAGCATTACCAATATCACAGACGTGTACCCTGCGAGAATTGCCAGTATGATAAATTGTTGAAGCCAAGCATAGGGCGTTTTGGCAATAGCTACAGCAACAGGCGCGGCACTCCCTTTAAACTCGGTATAGTTTGCCATTCCTGTCATAACGTATGAGAAAAGGAGGTATAGTATTGTGCTTATCACGAGTGAGCCTAGTATCCCGATGGGCATTCCCACCCTTGGATTTTTACTCTCTTGTGCCGCGGTTGATACCGCATCGAACCCAATGTAGGCAAAGAAAACTACTGCTGCACCTCTGAATACCCCAGACCAGCCGTATTCTCCCCATACGCCAGTATTTTCGGGAATGAAAGGAGTGTGGTTGGCTGGATTTATAAAATGCCACCCAATAGCAATAAAAACTAAAACTACAGTTACTTTAAGCGCTACAAGCAGCCCATTTAGGAACGCAGACTCTTTTGTTCCTTTTATAAGTAGCATGGAGAGGGCAAATACAATAAAAATAGCCGGAAGATTGATAAATCCAGATACAACGCTACCGTCTGCTAATGTCATTGAATCCATAGGCGCATGGGTTAGCTCGTATGGGAGTGAAATTCCAAAATTTCCAAGAAATTTCGAAAGATACGAAGACCAACTTACAGAAACGGTTGCTGCCCCTAAGGCATACTCTAGCACCAAGTCCCAGCCTATAATCCAGGCTACGAGTTCTCCCATCGTTGCATAGGAGTAGGTGTACGCACTTCCTGCTACTGGTATCATTGATGCAAACTCTGCATAGCAAAGACCTGCAAATGCGCACCCAACAGCGGCAATGACAAATGAAAGCGTAACTGCTGCTCCTGCATTATCTGCAGCAGCAATGCCGGTGAGCGAAAATAACCCGGCTCCAATAATTGCCCCAATTCCTAGAGCGACCAAATTAATACTTCCAAGGCTACGTTTGAGCGAGTGCTCTCCCGTTTCTTGCGACTCCTTTATCAGAGTCTCTAACGGTTTTCTAAATCTCATATGCGGTTTAATTGGTTATCTTTTATTTTTACCAAATTAATGATTTATTTGTTACGCTCTGTTTTTACTTGTAATCTATTTTAGAGTTTCTCGTTGTTCTTATACTTGGTTAGACATGCTTATTTACCTATTCTGTTGTTTGTTTTTAATTATATAAGGTGTTTTACCTTTCATTTTTTAATCTTTTTCAGAGAAACAGCTTTATACTGTTCTATTTACTGTTAAATGAATTTTGTTGTATTAGCTCAGCAGGAATTGTTTTGAACAAAAATGCTTTGTTAGTCTAGTTTTGTAATGGGTTGATAGTAAGTGTTTAATTAGGATGATGCAATAGGGAATACAATGATAATTATCGTTTTATGTGTATTAAAGAATCCTAATTGTGCTTTTGGGTGAGTGTTGGATTGAAATAAAAAGTATTCCTTTGCATTGCAAAACAAAACCAAAATAGGCTTATAAACTTACAATGTGTAATCGTGTTGTTTTGAGTTTTGAAGCATTTAAATCACGGTTAAGGTGTTTTTTTGAAACCTTGTTATAATAAGGACGGAATGAGAAAGGCATTGTGTTTAGGAATTATTGCTTTAGGTTTGGTAGGATCTGTATCTGCCAGCAGCAATGCGCTAGATGGACTGCTAGTGCGTAAGAGTTTAATCACGGAAGAGGTTAAATCTCTTATGGAGAGTTCGGTAGCAGGGGATGCACTCCCTGTTAGAATTGTATACCAAAATGAGGTAGTCGGTTCGTTTCAGGCTTTTTATCCTACAGAAGAAAACTTTGTTGTAGTAAACAAGGTAAATCTAGAAAATGAAGGTGGCGTTTTGGTTGCAACCGTAAAACTTAATATCAACGGGAAAAAGAACGTTGAAAAGATTTTTGTAAAAAATGGATCTAGAGCACCTTGGATTTTGAAACCAGAGGTGTAGCATTTACGATATAGAAGATTTTCAATCGACGCAGTAGAAATACTGTGAGTTATTCATAATAGATTTGTTTGTAGTAGTTTGTAAGGGTAGGGACTTCGGGATGAAGTCCCTATCTTTTTGTATCTGTCCTATACTAACCATTTTTAAAGTGAAGCCATAATCTTCGTCTTTTTAGTTAATTAATAAGCCGTTATCTGGTTCTGATGCTTGTTTGTCTTCCTTTGCACACAAGTTTTTAGTGAAGATGAAAGGAGCCCTTTGTATGAAAAGGTTTTTATTGCCGTTGGCATTTTTATTACTCGTATTATCGAGCTGCGAATTAATCGAATATCATCCCTACGATGTGTCGCTTAGCCGAAAGTATTCAGATTTAAATCAAAAGAGCATAAGTAGGATATTGGCTAAAAGTCCTACAAACGATACTATTCGCTTTGTATTTATGGGGGATACGCAGCGATCGTACGACGAAACCGTTGATTTTGTGAGATCAGTAAATCGGAGACGTGATGTCGACTTTGTTATCCATGGAGGCGATATTACGGACTTTGGAATGACCAAGGAGTATATTTGGATTCATGATATCATGGCTAAGCTGAAAGTTCCCTATGTTGCTATTATAGGCAACCATGATATTTTGGGACATGGTAAAGAGGTGTATAAGTCGATTTATGGCGATTATAACTTCTCGTTTATCTACAATCAAACCAAGTTTCTATTCCTAAATACGAATGCTCTGGAGTTTGACTACTCCACGCCAATCCCTGATTTTGGATACATCCGTGCTGAACTGGATCAGGATAGAAGTCTGTATAACCAAACAATTGTTGCAATGCATGTTCAGCCTTTTGATTTGGAATTTAATAACAATACGGCTCACTATTTTCAAGATTTGATTAGGCAATTTAATAATCCGCTATTTGCGATTCATGCCCATGCCCATGTGCGTATGCAAAACGATTTTTTTAAGGATGGTTTCATCTACATCGGTTGCGATGATATACACGACAGAAACTACTTGGTTTTTACAGTAACAAAGAATAAGTATTCGTATGAGGTGGTTTATTTCTAGATACGTTTTATTAGGTAAAAACTTAGCGTTGTTCCTGTTTTTTCTGATTTCTATTCCTTCTTATTCTCAGATTGACAGCTTACTTAAGGAAAAATATAAATCGGCATGGAACAAGCTAATTCCAACTCAAGTAAAATGGCAATATGCTGGTGATATGGGCACAATGTCTATAGGGGCTGGTTGGGATTATGGTAGAAGGAGGCAGTGGGAGACGAATTTTTTTGTAGGCTACCTAAGCGCTTCGGGGAGTAGTCCCGTGCATGTTACAGCAACGCTTAAGCAAACTTATGCGCCATTTCGAGTTAGATTAGGGAGAGATCTTTCAATTCAGCCTATTACAGGAGGATTCTACATGAATAAGGTTTTTGGACAGTACTTCTGGAGTAAGTTGCCCGATAGGTATCCCCGAAATTACTATTTCTGGATGCTAAACACGCGTTTTAATGTTTTTCTTGGGCAGAGTTTGACGTTTTATTGCCCCAAATTGCTTAAAGGTGATAGTATCTCCCTATTTTACGAATTTAATACTAACGATTTATACGTAATAAGCGCTATTGGCAATAGGTATATTGGTTTAAAGGATATTGTAAACTTATCTTTTGGCGCTAAGTTCACGTTTTTATAAATCCCAAAAAGGTTTAATGCAAGATGTAGAAATATTAGGAACATATTTTCTTGATTTTTAGTTCGATTACAGCATTGTCTCTTTTTGGTGAAGTTTGCTTAATAGATATTAGCCCTATTTGTAGATTTGGCGGCTGGGTTTTGAGGCTATAATCCCTATATTGCCCCAATCCAAAACCATTATGATATGATACGAGTAAATGTTCAGATTATTGTGAAGGAGGAGAATAGAGCAGAATTGCTTGAAGTTCTCAACGTGTTGGCAACAAATTCTCGCATCGAAGCAGGTTGCTTAGCCTATGATGTTTATGAGAATGTTTCGACGGAGGAGAAGTTGTTTATTTTTGAAACGTGGGAAAATGAGGAGTTTTTAAAGATGCATCAGCAAACGTCTCACTACGTTAGTAAGTCACCTCAGCTGCGAAAGCTGGCGCTGGATGTAAAGGTTGAAAAATTCAGCTACTAAAGAATAGGTTTATGGAGAAGAGAGGCGAAGGCCTCTCTTTTTTGTTAACGTTGCTTATTGAATGCCGCGTGGAGCCGTTAAGGTGCTATATTTGACCAAAACTAGAGATTGATATGGCTATGGAAAATCACTTTTCGAGAACAATGATGGACAAAAGCGATGAGGAGCTTAAAGCAATTGTTGGATCGGAGAACGAGTATAGTCGCGAAGCTGTTATGGCTGCGCAATGGGAAATAGAGCGTCGTGAACGTGTTGTTTTGGAAGTCGTAGAGGAAAGAATAAAAGAAGAGCAGGAGGCAATTGGTAAAACGAAGTCAGAAGCTCCTCCAAAGGTTTATAGCGAGCTATTCCTAATTATTTTTGGCGTTTTATTTTCTGTTGTAGGTTCTGGAATTCTAATTGCCATGAATCTATTGCAGATAAACCGTAGGCAGCAGGCTGTATTTGCTGTCCTATTCAGCTTCTCTTTTATAATTATACAGGGCGTTTTGCTGGTTTCGACTGGGGCTATCGCTCCATTTATTTCAATACCAACGAGCATGCTTGGTGTTATTCTTATTCAACGAATGATTTGGGAAAAAGAGTACCCTAAGGGTTTACCAGTTGTGAAGCGCTCGCCTTGGCTGCCCCTTGCCATAGGGATTGTTCTTACAGCGCTGCTTATGTATCTTTTTTATACCGCTTATGGCGTTTTACCAGGAACAATGCCCGCTGCTAAATAGTACGAAAGGCTGAACAATGTTCAGCCTTTCGTACTATTCTATACTCTCTTCTTTAGTTCCTTGTCAAGGTACAGCAAGCCGCCTCTATCTCCAACCCTTTTGAGCTTTTCCAGAATGGTGGTTGCAATACGCTCCTCTTCAACCTGTTCGTCGATGAACCAGCGTAAAAAGTTTTGAGATGCATAATCCTTTTCTTGTACGGCAATATCCATTACGCCATAAATAAAATGGGTTACTTTTTGCTCGTGCTTTACCACCTCTTCAAAGACATCAACAGGGGTAGCCCAAGTTAGGGGAACTTCTTTAATTGGCTGAAGCCTTACCGTACCACCTCTTTCGTTGATGTGGTCAAAAAATTTGAGGGCGTGGGCTGCCTCCTCATGGTACTGTAGCTTAAACCAGTGTGCAAAACCTTCTAATCCTTTGTTGTCAAAATCGGCTGACATGGATAGATATAGGTAGGCCGACCAAAATTCGGCGTTAATTTGATTATTAAAAGCCTCAAGTACTTTACTGTTCATCATAGCCGTGAATTTTTAGTATGTATATAGTACGTTTTAGTACCATAAATTGTTTACTGAAATGGCTTAAATAGCGATGATTCTATGTAAATAAAAAAGGTCAACGAAATTTTCGTTGACCTTACACACTTAACTAACTACTACTGATTCCTCTATAAGTCTTCTAATACAACAAACTCGAATGAGGCTGCTTCTTCTATATCAACAAGCCCATAGATCCATAGTGGCTCTAACTTGTGTACATATCTTGTGAGGTCGATTTGGATATTTCCTAAGTAATCAACCGATTTTTGATGGATTTCAGATGCTTTGCTGCCCACTTGTTTTGCTATGCTCTTCATGCTCTCTTTTGTTTGCTTCGTTTGTAATTGCGGCTCCTTATTTTTCCTGTTTTTTACCTAATATTAGGAGTTAAATAGGCATTTTGTCTGTGTCAAAATTAGGATCTGACGCGTAGCCGCCAAATGTTTTGTGTTAAAACAGCCGTTTTATAGCTGATTGGTTTTAAAGTTTTTGATATCCTTTGGATGTGATGTTAAAAATGGAATTTTTCGGTGTATTTGTAAGGTGAAATAGATTGTTGTAGCATTGGGGCGACAGTTTGTTTGCTGGTTGTGCATAAAATCGTTCTTCTTACTTAAATTGATACTTGCATGCTAAAGATCTTTTGGTAAAAAAGATCAATGGAATTAGTCATTTTAGCCGATTTATTCATAAAAATTGGCATCTTTAGTTTGTCTTTTAGATCTACTTCAATATTAACATTTATGCGAATACTACATACGTCGGATTGGCACTTAGGTAAGCGGCTCGATGATTTTTCGAGGTTGCCAGAGCAGGTTGAGGTGCTCGATGAAATTATCCACATTGCAAATGAGCATAATGTTGATGCAGTGCTTATTGCTGGCGATCTGTTCGATACTTTTAACCCATCTACGGAAGCTGTAGAGTTATTTTATAGGAGCCTGAAAAAATTAACCAACGATGGTAAAAGGCCAGTGATTGCCATTGCAGGTAATCACGATTCTCCGGATAGAATAGAGTCTCCCGACCCGCTTGCAAGGGAGTGTGGAATTATTTTCGTTGGCTACCCTAATACGGTAGTACCTCCATTTAGACTTGATTCTGGATTCGAGGTGCTACATGCATCGGAAGGTTTTTTGGAGGTCAGGTTGCCCCGATGTAATGTTCCGTTGCGTATTTTGCATACGTCCTATGCCAATGAGTTTAGAATGAAAACCTTCTTGGGTTCGGAAAATAATGAGCAGGAGCTACGTATGCTACTGGCAAACCGATGGCAGGAGCAGGTGCTGCAGTATTGCGACGCAAACGGATGCAACTTGCTGGTAAGCCATCTTTTTTTTATTAAAGAGGGAGCGGATATTCCCGATGAGCCTGATGATGAAAAGCCTATTTTGCATGTTGGAGGAGCGCAGGCTATTTATTCGGGAAATGTACCCAATGGATTGCAGTATGTGGCTCTTGGGCATTTGCATCGAAAACAGACTATTGATGTGCAGCCTTGTCCTATTATTTATTCGGGAAGTCCCTTATCATACTCGTTTGCAGAAACCAATCAACAAAAATATGTGATGCTGATCGACTTGGAGCCTGGTCAAGAAGCTGCTATTACCGAGATCCCTTTATCAAAAGGAAGGCGCCTGCTACGTTATCGGGCAGAAGGTGTAGACAAGGCGGTAGAGTGGCTCGCTGCAAATAAGGATGCCTTAGTGGAGGTAACGTTAGTTTCTGACACCTACATTACTGCACAAGAGCGCAAACTGCTTAATGAGGTTCATCCAAATATTATAAATATTTATCCAGAGGTAACTATTGCAGCTCAAAATAGGAAGGATGAGGGGCAGGTGGATTTGACAAAAAATCCAGAGGCGCTATTTCGCGATTACTTTATGCATGCAAAAGGGCAGGAGCCTAGTGAGTCGCTAATGATGTTATTTCGAGAAATTTTGGCAGAGGAGGAAGAATGATACCAATTCGATTAACTATAGAGGGATTGTACTCCTATCAAAAGAGGCAAATCATCGATTTTGAACGATTAACACAGGCTCATCTGTTTGGTATATTCGGGCAGGTCGGTAGCGGAAAGTCTTCGGTGCTAGAGGCTATTAGCTTTGCTATCTATGGCGAAACGGAGCGGTTAAATACTCGCGATAGCCGAGGGTATAACATGATGAACCTTAAATCGGATAACCTGCTTATTGAGTTTGTTTTTGAGTCGGGGATAAGCCATAGGCGATACTTGGCTACAGCAACAGCAAGGCGTAACTCTAAGCGTTTTGAGGATGTAGGAACGATAGAGCGCAAGGCATTTGTGGATAGCGGCGGGAGATGGCTTCCTGTAGAGTTGGCTGTGCTAGAAGAGGCAGTTGGTTTAAGTTACGCCAACTTTAAGCGTACGATTATTATTCCTCAGGGAAAGTTTAAAGACTTTTTGGAACTAGGCGCTACCGATCGTACTAAAATGATGAAGGAACTTTTTGGCTTAGAAAAGTACGATTTAGCCGACAAGGCTGCTCGTTTGTCTAAAGCTAACGATTTAAGAAAGGAAAACATAGAGGGGCAGCTGTTACAGCTTGGTGAGATCTCAGCCGAAAAAGTTGCTGAACAAAAATTGCTGATAGAAGCAAAGCGGCTTGAACTGGCTCGAGCCGTTGAGAAGTTTGAGGAGGCGCAGAAGCAAGAGGCTACAATGGCTATGCTTAAAGATCTTTTTGAGCAACAGCTTGAGGTTCAAAAGGCATATGCTGTATGTTTGGCGCAAGGTGCTGGGATGCAACAGTTGGAACAGCAGTTAAAGCATTACGAATCTTGCCTTATCCATTTTAAGGGGGATCTGGAGTCGCAGCAAAAGTTTAAAATTTCGATACGTTCTCTATCTGAGCAGCTAGAGGCTGATAAAGCCCAGAAACAGGCGCTACAGGCCGAATTGAAGGCTAAGGAGGTGGAGATAGAGTTGCTGAAGGTAAAAAATGAAGGGAGAGATAGCCTGCTAAAGGAGGCCGACGATTTGGAAAAGAGAATTCAGATCGCTCAGCTTACGACCGATCTTCTGAATCTCAGAGCCCGTTTAGAAAAGGGCGAAAAGATGGTAGCCAATAATGTGGCGAAGGTGGAGCTGCACCAAAAAGCAATTGCAGATGTTTCGGAAAGAGTAAAACAGCATAGAGGGCAGCTTCCAGATCGGAATGTTTTGGCTTTAGCCAGTGCTTGGCATACAAAAAACGACTTGCTGCTTAAACAGCAGGAGGTTCTTCAAAAAGAAATGGCTAATATTTTGGAGGAGTCGAAGACGGTTGCTTCTTCAGTAAGGTCAATACTAGAAAAAGACGTCTTAAAGGGATATTCGGGGGATGAAAGTTTCTCCTCCATCCGTTTGTGGATTGCCAATATCATCAGCCGTGAAAAAGAGTCCAGAAATAATCTAAAGGAACAGCTGCGGCAACTTGAGGTTCATGCTAAGCTAAAAGAGTACGCTGCGTCTCTCATACAGGGTGAACCATGTCCGCTTTGTGGCTCAACGGAACATCCTTCAATTATCAGCATAAACAATGTAGATTATGAGTTGCAGCAGGCGCAGGCGACCGAGCAATTACAGGAGGAACGTTTAAGCCAGATCCAGAAGGCCGAGTTGCTACTTGTGGCTGTAGAGCAGCAGCTGCTGGCTGTAAGCCGACGCTCGCAGGAACTTGCTGCAAATGAGTTGGAGTTAAAAAAGATGCTGCTTGAGCACCAACGCGAGTTTAAATGGGATGATTATAGGCAGTTAGAAGCATTGAATTCAGCACAGCAACTTGTTTTACAACTTGATAAGCAGGTCGAGGAGCAGGAACTCAGGCGAGATGTCGAAGATAAGTTGCTTAAAAAGGCACTTGAAGATGGAACTACTTTTCGTAATCTGTTAGAGACAATTAGGCGGGAGCATTCCGAAAAGGAGTCGGCCAAGCAAACACTACTTAGTCAGCTTACCAACAGGGAAGTTCCTACGGCTGATAATGTGGATACGTTGAAAAAACAAGCAGTAGCAATTAGAATGGAGGTAGCGCAAACCTCCAAACTTCTCGAAGAGGCCCTTGCGCTTATTGCAAAGCAGCAACAGGAGTTAGGGAATATCGATGGTAGAATACATGCTAATGGAGTGATGCTCCAAAAGGAACAGGAGATGGCGGAAACATTGGCCAAACAAATAGCCGATAAGCTGGAGGCTATGGGATATGCTTCGGTAGATGAGGTAGCTGCTATTCTTTCTCTCCCTATGGATGTAGAACATGAACGTAGACGTATTGAAACCTACCGCAAGGAACTCCAAACGCTTTCTGATCGAATTACACAGCTGGCCAGCGAAATAGGCGATCGTAGCTACAATGCTCAGGAGCATTTACAGTTGGTACAGGTGCTTGCAGCAATCAAAGTTTCCATTACAGAGTTTAATCAGGAGATTGGGCGTATAGGAAGCCGCATTGAACAGATTGAGCGTTCGCTGGCTGCGCAAAAGCAGCTGGTCGCCGATTTGAATATCGTAAAGGTAAGAGGAGAGGAGTTGACGCTTCTTAAGAACCTTTTTTATCGCAGCGGCTTTGTCAATTTTATTAGCACAACCTACCTACAAAACCTATGTGCGGCAGCTAACGATCGTTTCTATAGAATGACGCGCCAACGGTTGAGCTTAGAGCTCAATGACGATAACAACTTTCAGGTTCGTGATTACATGAATGGGGGCAGAACTCGCAACGTTAAAACGCTATCGGGGGGGCAAACCTTCCAAGCATCGTTGGCGTTAGCATTGGCGCTATCCGACAACATACAAAAGATGCAGAGTGCCGATCAAAATTTCTTCTTTCTCGACGAAGGTTTTGGTACGCTCGACAAGGACTCGCTCGGGGTTGTTTTCGATACGCTGAAATCTTTGCGTAAAGAGAATCGTATTGTTGGCGTAATTTCGCATGTCGATGAAATGCAGCAGGAGATAGAAACCTACCTAAAGGTGGTAAACCACGAAGAAAGCGGTAGCCTGGTGCAGGCTAGCTGGGAGTAGCATTCTCTAACAAAAATTTTATTACTTAGGATTTACTACCACTATAAAAGTTGAAAGGCACCTTGGGGGAAGGTGCCTTTCGTGTGTGTGTGAATAATTACTCTGCCAGATTTGGGTTATTTGTGACAGCATCTTTAGGGATTCTCACGATATAGCGAGGATCATTCTCTTCTAATGTATAGGTAACCCCTTTGTATTCTTTTATAAGCTTTGGTTTTCCGTTGCGCTTTAGGTCAAACCAGCGGAATCCTTGGAATGCTAATTCACGAGCACGCTCATCAAACACAGCTTGGATGAAAGCAGATTTGTCCATTGCATTGATTTCAGCGGCACGTTGAGTGTAGTAATCTGGTTTCAACCTGTTTTTTAGAAGTTCTTTTAGTGCCGCTTTAGCATCATCAAGATTTCCATTACTGCGAGCTATTGACTCTGCTTTGATTAGGTAGAATTCTGAGGTGCGCATGCTAACCTTGTTTTCTACCGAAGAACCTCCCAGTTTAATTTTGTATATTCCATTTGAAAGGGTGTAATATGCTTTTATTCTTAAATCGTTGTCAAGGTTATACAATCCAAGAAGTTTAGGTGATACCGCCAAATCATAAGGGAATTTAAATGTATTTTCAAAAGCAAGTACATTTTCCACTGATTTATACTTGTACGGCATTATTGCAGTAGAACTGTTTAAATCTTCGAGTTTGCTGTTTAAGTCTAATGCCTTTTGTGCATACTCTTTTGCTTTTTCGTAGTTTCCCATAGAAAGGTACACCCTTGCAGCAAACCCGAAGGCTGATACTTTTGAGAAGCGGAAGTTTTCACCTTTTTCAAATTCGTTGATATTTAAAAGTTTAATTCCATCTTCAATATCATTGACTACTTGATCGTACACTTCTTTTAGGGTGTTGCGTTTTGGAAACTTGTTGACATCAATAGCTGTAGATATTTCGATTGGAATTCCTTTTTGTGTTGCAGGATCAGCAGCGCCATACTGGTTTGCATACAGGTTTGCCAGATTGAAATGCATATAGGCTCTCATAATGAAAGCTTCACCAACAAGTTGCTCTATTGCCTCTTTTGTACCATTCTTGATGTCGTTTCTGTTTTTTATGACATGATTTGCATAAAAAATGGATTTGTACAATTCAACCCAAGGGGTTGCTTGGGTACTTTGATCTGGAGATTTTGTATTCCAGATGTAAATATCCTTGTAGTATATATTCGTCGAAGTAAACGATGCCTCATCGCTTAATAGAGCGGAGTAAGATCTGTCGTATTGAGTCGAATAGCCTCCGCTTAAAAGCGCTTTGTATTCTGAATAGGTAGTCGGAATCGCTTTTCCTACGGGTTTTATATCTAAAAAACTTTCACAAGCAATACATTGAATGGTGATGATTGCAAGTAGTATGATGTTCCTTAACTTCATTTTTCTGCTTATTAAAAGTTTACATTAACACCAAAACTAATGGAGCGAGGTATGGGTTGGGAATAAATGTTTCCATAAGTTTCAGGATCAAAGAAGCCGTTGTAATTTGTACCAAAAACAAACGGATTTCTGCATTCAAGATTGAATCTAACCTTTTCTACACGTATTTTCTTTACGATAGATGCAGGCAAATCATAACTTAGGCGAATATTGCTAACGCGTAGGTAGCTTACCTCTTTGTACCAAATATCTAGTTTGCTAAATATCGTGCTCATATAGTTTGCCTCTACAGCACGGCTTCCTCCGTAGCTGTTGGCCTCAATAATCGCAGGGTATTTTCCGTTCTTGTTATTTTCTGACCAGATATCGTAAATTTTGGTAGAGGTGTTGATTCCTCGATCATATTCCGACATGCTGTAAAATGGAGTCTCCTGAATAAGTTGTTTTATATTAAAATTCATGGAGATGTAAAGAGAAAGACCTTTGTATGAAAAGTTATTCGTTATACCACCACTTAGTTTAGGGTCTTTATCTCCCAAATAGCTGTACATATCGCGCTGTTCCTTTTCTGAAAGAGAAGGGTAGGACCAACCACCAATATCGTACAGTTGAAACGCATCCATTATTGATACCTTTTTGCCATCTTTCCATAGCAAAGGATAGCCTTGATCATCTAATCCTGCTGTTTTATAGCCAAATACTCCATTTACAGGGTGTCCTTGGATAGACGGAGTTATGTCATTTACTTTAATCTGAAACTTATCAACATTGTTGATATTCTTTGAGATGTTGAAATTAGTAGTCCAAGAGAAGTTTGACTTTTGAATGTTTTTGGTTGTTAAACTTATCTCAAAGCCTTTGTTGGTTACCTGTGCCCAGTTTTGGTTAGAATAGTCAAACCCTGTTTCAAGGGGAAGTGAACGTAGTCCTATTAAATCGCTTGATACTCTATGGTATAGATCGATTCCAACTAAAATGCGGTTTCTTAAGAAACCAAGGTCTAAACCTCCATTCCAAGTTGCGGTTTTTTCCCATCTTAAGAATTCGTTTGGAGCATTCTCAACATTCAAGTATGTCACTCGATTGCCTGGTAGGATGGTTGTAGTACCGTATTTTCCGATAACAAAAGGGGAAGTGCTTTTATCAATATTACCTTGAAGTCCATAAGATAGACGAGCCTTAAGGGTGGTTATCCATGGAGTGTTTTTCATAAATTCTTCTTGTGTTACATTCCATGTTCCACCAGCCGACCAAAGGGGAAGATATTTATATTTGGGGTCTACACCATATAAGTCAGATCCGTCGTATCTGATGCTACCAAATAGAGTGTATCGTCTATTGTACGTGTACGATAGTGTTGAGAAAAAAGAAACAAAGGCATTTTCTACTTTTGTTTTGGAATGAGGATTAAAAATGGATGTAGGACCGATCTCGTATGTACTAGGAAAAATAGACGGATTGGTTTCCAGTGTTTGAGGATTGTATTCGAGCCCTAAGGTTTTTAACCTATTATTGTAAGTCCTTCTTAGCTCATTTCCTAACATGAAGTCAACTTCATGTAAGTCCCCGAGCTGCTTGTTCATCTCGAGCATATTCTTCCAGTTCCATTGATTAGAACGCTCGTTTAACGTTTCGATAACGCCTCCTTTTTTTATGTAATGAAGGGTCTCTCCTGTATTTGGATCACTATAATATGATGCATTTTTATAGTATCTGGCTTGATAAGAGTTTTCTAGACCAATTTTCTCTGTATTGGCTAGGTCGTATTGCATTCCGAATTGAGAGGTTAGCCTAATGTCTTTTAATATTTCCCATCTTGCATCAAAAATGGTATTAAGGCTTTGTGCCTTCATTGTATTTGATGTATTTTCCCTATCCTCTATGATGTTGAAAGGAATAATGTTGTCATTAACGGGATTTATATTTGGATCATAAACATAGTTCCCTTTCGAATCGTAGATTCCTAAATAGGGGTTGGCTATTCTAGCATACCTCGAAGGTGTTGCCGAATTTCCAATTCCAGATAGGTAGGAGTTTTGCTCTTTCTGTGAGGTGTAAATTGAAACTCCAACATTAAATTTTTCTGTTAAGTTGTAGTCTGTTTTCAGTGTTAAGTTAAATCGATTAAGACCCGTTCCTTTTGTTGATCCTTTTTCATCAAAATAACCTGCAGAAAAGTAGTAGTTTGCCTTTTCATTACCACCAGAGATGCTTAAGCTGTAGTCTTGGTTAACGGCTTGTCTGTATATTTCTTTTCCCCAATCTGTGTTAACTTTTCTGAGATCATTAATCATCTGTTGAGTTGTTGCTGATAGCCCGCTAAAACCATTTTGCTGGTAAGCGGCAAGCTCTCCTGTTTTTTCTAATATTTGGGCAACACTCCCAACATTTGAACGGTAGGTTAGGTCTGTTCTTTTTGCAAGATCAAGCTCCCAGTTTACTTTTTGATCTGTATTGAGTAGGTTTAATTTGTCAAAATCAGGACGCATGGTAACAGAAAGGTTTGTATTTAGATTGATATCTAATTTTCCTCTTTTACCCTTTTTGGTTGTGATGACAATAACCCCATTGGCTGCACGGGTTCCATAAATAGCTGTTGCAGCAGCATCTTTTAAGATAGTAATATCTGCAATATCATTGGGATTTAAACCTGCAATAGATGAGTTGAATAAATCTCCGATATTTTGTTCTTTCAAATTAGGCATGGTTCCTTCTAGAGGCATGCCATCCAATACCCACAAGGGGTCTTGATTTCCTTCAAGAGACGCAGTACCCCTGATTCTAATTTTAGAAGGGGCTCCAGGTGCACCTGAAACATTGGATATTTGAACACCAGCTACTTGTCCCATCAGCATTTGGTCTACGCTGGCAACACCAGCCTGCTTAAAGTCTTTAGCTTCTATTTTGGCTACCGACGAGGTGTTTTTGCGTTGCTTGATGTTTTGGTATCCTGTAACCACCACCTCGTCGATTGCGGTGTTGGCTTCAGCGAGCTTGATTTCTATAAAGTCCTTTCCATCGACGCTTACCTTCTGGGTTTCGAAGCTGATAAAGCTGCAGGTTAGCACCTTTACATTCTTGGGAATGGTTATCGAAAAGTTTCCGTTAACATCCGAAACGGTACCTAAACCATAGTTGGTGATAACTCCTTTTTGATCAGACTCTGCTCCAATGGTTTGATCTATAAAAATTGATGCGCCAGGCAGCGGCTTCCCGTCGGTGCTGCTCAGTACTTTCCCTTTTACTACTCGGGTACCTTGGGCAAAAATTGCCGAAGGTACGGTTGCAAGTAGTAAAACTAGGAACAACAGCTTTGTTTGTAATCGTAGTTTTCTCATAATAAAAATTTGTTTTAGTTACGCAAAGACTGGTTGATGCGAAGAAGTAAATCTTCGTAGTGATACTGGGTGTTTATATCTCCTGTGTTGACTTTCGATTTTAGTAGCTTTTCAATCTTTAGCAGCTCGCCTCGTTTCAACGATATTGCTTCTGATATACGCTCTGGACCAGTGAATATTCGTTCTGACTCCAAAGAGTGATCGTGGTTGCAGCTGGCGTGTGAGCAGAAGTTTCTATTTCCAAAAAGGGCGTTGCTATTTTCTTCGTCATGCAGCTTTTTCTTCTCTTTTGCGGCAGCATTTCTGTCGGCAGCAATTATTAGCGCATCGATAAATGCTTTTTGGATGGAGCGTTCGTACACGTTCAGGTTTTCGCCTTTAAGGGTTTTGGCAAAAAAAGCATTATGTAGGTCTGCAACTAACTCTGCAGCTGTATAGGCATTTTTCCCGTTGGTTGCTTCGTTGTCAATCATGCGAGCAATACGTTCGTTGGCCAGCAAATCCCACATTACGTACGATACCGCACCTTTGTACGATGCAAAAGGGGTGTACTCGTTGTCGTAATCTGGAGCCTGCTTAATAGGGAATACCAGCTTGTAGAGATCTGACTTGAAAAGCCATTCGGGATAGGTAAATACGTTCTTTACAAGGTAAGAAACGGCCTCCTTCTGGCGTAACTTCTCAACGTGGTTGTAGGTTGTTTTTCCATCCCCTAGAACGGTATTGTTGATGTGTACTCCGCCAACATTGGTTAATACGTGGTATGAGTACATGTGCCACTGACCAATGATTGCATTGGCAAGCATCCCTGCTTCGCGATAGTCATCACCCTTTTGGGTTGTCCAAGTGAGGATGTTCGGCATCAACCTTTTTAGGTTATTTAAACCGTATTCGCTTGCCTTTACAGAGTTATCTCCCAAATCTTCAATTTGCGCTCTTGGATCTATTCCTTCGCGCATGTCTTGCTGAGGCAGGTACGTGAGGAACGGGTTTTTACTTGCCTCTTCTAGCATTTTTTTGCTCTCTGGCATCTCTTCGAATGGCGAACTTTTGCCGTAGTAACGGTAGGCCCATTCGATGGCAAACTTATCATATACGCCAATACGTGGAGTTATATACTTTACGCCATCTTCGGGTTGTGCCACGTAGTTAAAGCGGGCATAGTCCATGATTGATGGTGCCGTTGCATTTTTTAGTGCAAAAGCTGGATTGCGGAGAGAGTCTGTAGGGTAGAAAGATGAAGCTCCCATGTTGTGCTTTAGACCTAGCGTGTGGCCAACCTCGTGCGATGAGATAAAGCGAATCGCTTCGCCCATATGCTCGTCATCAAAACGGTTGCTACGCGACTTGCTGTCGATAGCGCCTGTTTGAACGCGCATCCAAGACTGAACAGCGGTCATTACGTTATGCCACCATACGATGTCTGATTCAATAATTTCGCCCGAACGAGGGTCGAATACTGATGGTCCCATGGCGTTAGCCTTATCGGAGGCGGCGTAGGTTACGGCTGAATAGCGAACATCGTCGATGTCAAAGTCCTTGTCGTTATCGGCAACTTCTTTGGCTATAATGGCATTCTTGAATCCAGCCTTTTCGAAAGCTACTTGCCAGTCGTGAATACCTTGAATGATGTGCTTACGCCATTTTGCAGGTGTAGATGGGTCGATGTAGAAAACGATTGGCTTAATGGGTTCTACAAGTTCACCGCGGAAATATGCCTCTTTATCCTTTGGTTCCAGCCTCCATCGGGTTACAAGGTCTCGCTTGTCCAGCTGGTGCTGATCGTCGTTAAAGTACCAGCGCTTAGTAGCAAAGTAGCCTACGCGCGAGTCTTCAAAACGAGGAACCATTGGTTTTTCTGGAAGCAAAACGAGGTTAGACGTTACCTCAACTGTAAGTTTGGCTAGCGTTTCGGCACCTGGGATTGTTGTGGTTTGGGTTGTTTTAACAACAATGTTTTCTGGGAAACTTTTAATGCTGTTAATAAAAGAGAATTCAGAAAGGGGGCTAGTACCTATGCCTACCATCCCAAATACGTTGTTGAAGCTTTTCTTATCGCCATCGTACACCTTGTTCACTTTAATTAGAACGGTGCTGCTATCTTTAGAGTAGGCTTCGATGTCGAAGTACTCCAGAATGTTCATGGCGTAGTTATCTGCAACGCTTCTGCTGATCTTGTCTCCTGCTACCGTATCGATAAACGGCTTGTAGTTAAGGGCAAATACGCGCTTAAGCTCCTTGTTGAGAGAAAATCTAATAACCAGATTTTCAAAGTTCATTCCCTTATTTATGCCCGCTTCGTTTAGCGCAGCAGAGACCTGTGATATCTTATTTACAATAAGCATATCGCGGTTTAGAAGTTTGCTGGGAATGGCAAAATAGTAGTCTTTATCCTTCTTGTAAACAGCAAATAGACCGCTATCGGCAGCGGCTCCTTTTACAATGTCGTCGAACTTATTTTTGTCAACGACGGAGGAGTCTGACTTTTTCTTTTTTCCAAAAATAAACCATCCTGCATAGGAGGTAGGAATACAAACAAATGTAAAACTCAATGCTATCGCAAGGGATAACGCTGTCCTCTTAATTTTCTTCATGTTTTTAGGCTAGCATAATTTCGCCAACAAGGTATTGGCGAGTAATGCTTCTTTAAAAATATATGGAGCGAACTGGTTAAATTCGCTACCGAAATGGGAAAAAAAGAGAGTGAAAAGGAGGGTGGTGTTGGTGTTCCCTCTGAAGTAAACCGCTATTTTTGAAGTAACGGGATGCTTGCTAAATACTTTCCATCTACGATTTTAAAAATGCAGGGACGCTCAGTGAGGTAGCTATACCTTCTAATTAGGTTTACCTGACCTTTTCCTGTGCTCTCTACTACGCTTGACCGCTTGTTAAGCGTATTTTCTATGGTAACATAACCGTCTTTGCATGTAATGGATATCCTCAACGGATTGCTTGTACTTGCTGAGTTATGCTTTATGCTGTTTTCTACTAGTGTCTGTACCGAAAGAGGTGGAACGAACTTGTCCATCCACTGCTCTTCAATAGCAAGGTCAATCGTAATCGAATCCTTGAACCTTATTTTCTGAATGTTGATATAGTGCTTGGTAAATTCAAGTTCTTCACGTAGGATGACTGACGTTTTTTTCTCGGTATCAAGAAGGTATCTGTACTGGTTCGATAGCAGCTGAGTAAACTCAACGGCCTGTTCTGGATGTTTTTTGATTAAAGTTTTGAGAGAGCCGAGTGAGTTAAATAGAAAGTGTGGGTTGATGCCACTCTTTAGTATTTCCAAATCGGAGGCAATCATCTGCGTTGACTGAATCTCATTTATCAGCTTTAGGTTGAGCATTTTTTGCTCTGCATTTCTTCTTCTCTGGGTTTCGCCTTGCCATATTTTAATTCCCCACATCAGAAAGGAAATAAAAAGAACTAGCGGCATAACGATTAAAAGCCAGATGTTTTTCCTTATCTTTTCTGTAAAATCTACAAGTTCAAATCGAACAACATTAATTGAAATAAAAACTTGAGAATGAGCCAGAGGTGTAGGAATGGTGTAGCGGTCGACTTTTAGTCCAAGAAAATTGGAGTATACATTTTTTTCTTTTGAAGAGAGTAGGTTGTATTTATCTCTGAAGTTTCTTTTAGAAATGTCAGAATTGTGAGTTGCAATCCGGTGTTCCTCTGGATGGTATATTGTTTTTCGGTTAGCTGTCGAGATGGTAATGTAAGCCCCCTTTATGTTTTTTTCAAGCGCAATTTCGTTATGAAATTTTGTGAGGTTTATGAGCAGCCTAATAGTATATTTTTTTTTATTGGGTCTATAACTTGGTATGTTGATGCTTAAGTATGGTATGTTGCCGATTTTAATGACGTCTAACGGCTGTAGGGTTGAGTCTTTCTTCTGTATCGGTCTAATCAAAAGGCTTCTTACAGTCGAATCCTTAGAGATTTGTTTCTCGCAAATTCGTAGAATGTTTTCATCCTCGATGTTTGTTTGTGTGGTTAGGTATTCTGCATTATCAATGTAAACTGTATATCGGTTTAGTTTTCCTAGTATTAGGTTCAGGTTACTTTTGTTGATGTACTCACCTAGGTTATCCGAATTACTTTCGGCCTCTTTTATAATTCGTTGTAGGATAAATAGCCCTGCAAAGAAGAGTAGTAGCATAGATATGCCACAAACGATTATTATGGTAATACGCTTATTGATGTTTAATCGTTTAGCCACTTTTTAAACTCGTTTGCGCGTGCATGGCTAATAATAACGTCATCCTCTGTTTCTGGACAAAGCTTTACCTTAATTCTACTTTTGGAGTACGATACAAGCTCTTTAACGCTGTTTATATTGGCGTAGTACTTTCTGCTTAATCTAAAAAACTCCTTAGGATCAAGTTCTTCTTCGAGTTTAGCAAGGGTCGAGTCGTAAAAGTAGCGTTTACTATCGTTGGTAATTGCAAAGAGATGCTTATTGTCCGACATGAAGTAGGCAACCTGGCTCGATTCTACCGGTTTTTGTATGGCTCCTAACGTAAGTATAAATCGTTTTTTGTGATTCAATGCTTTGTAGCGCGAAGTAAGCATGTCGTATAGCTCGCTCAGGTTCGGTGTTTGAGGAGCCATCTGCCTATATTTTTGAATGGCTTTCTCTAGCCGCTCTTTTTCTATTGGTTTAAGCAGGTAGTCTACGCTATTTACCTCAAACGCCTTAATTGCGTAGCTGTCAAATGCGGTTGTAAATATAATCGGGGTGGAGACGTTTACTTGTTCAAAAATGGAGAAGGAAAGGCCGTCGGAGAGGTTAACGTCTAGGAAAATAAGATCGCAAGTATTCTCAGAAAGCCACCTTACGCTTTCCGATATGCAGTCAAGAGTTGCTAGTACATTAATTGTAGGGTCAATCTCAAAAAGAAGATCAGACAACTCCTCTGCCAACAAATACTCATCCTCAACAATGACTACATTCATTAAATAAAGCCTAAGGTGATTTGAATACGATTAAAAAAAAGGCCGATATTTCTATCGACCTTATATCTTGCTAATTCTTTATCGTCGAAGGATTTTGAACCACTCGCTTTGCTTTTATAAAGCGATTTCTAAAGTAGGGCGATTTGGTGAAATCTTCTACAACTACGCCTCTCGAGGTTGACGAGTGAACCATGTATACTCCGCTATCATTTGCTTGAACAACCATGCCCACATGGCCAACTCCGCTTCTGCGTCCTCGTCCTTTAAAGAATACAAGGTCGCCGGGTTGCAAATCTGTCTTTTCAACGGCTTCGCCAACTTTGGCCATTGCCGAACTGTTTCTTGGCAAATCAACACCTTTAGACTTAAATAGGTGACCAACAAATCCCGAGCAGTCGAAGCCAGATGCTGATGTTCCGCTATACCTGTAAGGAGTTCCTAAAAACTGCTTAGAGAAGGATAGAAGATTTTCAACAACGGTATCTGCCACGTTGGTGATTGCATTTTCAAGTAAGAATGTCTCTTTTTTAATGACGGTTGAGTCCGCCTTTCTGGGTGTATGCTTGCGGTGACGTCTATTCGCCGAAGCTACGTCTGTAGCAGCTAGCGAAAGAAGCGCAACAACCAGCACAATTATCGATGATTTAAACATAAGCCTCTTCATAGGTTTTGCAAAAATAGAAGAATAGTCGAGAAAATCTAATTTTATGTGATATTTCTAACACATTGTGCTGTCAAAAATGGTGCTATATTTGTTTCCTACTTTTTGAATGCTAGTAGCTTACTGGAGTTGTTAATAAAAAGTTAAATAATTATGGCAGAAGATATTTTGATTTCGAAATCGGCCTCGAAAGAGGAACGGTACAAGGAGCTGCTCCCTCAAATTGATGCGCTGATTGGCTATGAAGAGGACCTTATTGCCAACCTTGCAAATGTTGCTGCAGCCTTAAAATATGGGATGGATTTCTTTTGGGTTGGCTTCTATTTTGCCAAAAAGGGAGAGCTCGTTTTAGGTCCATTTCAAGGGCCTGTTGCCTGCACCCGTATTCCTTTTTCTAAAGGAGTTTGTGGGGCGTGCTATACCGAACGTAAGACAATTGTTGTGGAAGATGTAGATTTATTTCCTGGTCACATTGCCTGCAGCTCACTTTCAAAATCGGAGATTGTTGTTCCTATTTTTAAAGGAGACGAGGTGGTGATGATTTTGGATGTGGATAGCGAAGAGCTAGCTACGTTTGATGAGACCGATAGGCTCTTCCTCGAAAAGTTGGCGCTATCGGTCTCCAGTAAGTTTTAAGGATTAGGCAATAGCAAGGCTGTATGCTTCACCTTCCTTGGTGAATCCCATTTTATTTAGGTAATTCTCGTGGGCTGGAGTATGCGCTTTGGCCCATACTTTTTTTATTCCCTGCTCTTTTAGAACGTTCGACTTTGTGAAAAAGTACTTGCCCGGTTTGTAGTCCCTGTTACGAGGTGAGGTGTAGTCTACCGCAATTTCAATCTCATTTTTGTTGACTAGCTTGCCGGCTATGACACCAGCAATTTCCATATCGCGGATTTGAAGGGCGAAAAAGTTGTTCGAGTTGAACTCGTTTTTAAATCGAGGAAAGCTCTGGTTTATGTCATCTCCGTACTCCTTTACAAACATTTGTAGCACTTGACTGTGATTTTCGACAATAAGCGTACGGAAAGAGGAGGTTGATCGGTAGATCTGGATGATGTAGTAGGCATCAATGAGCACAATTAGCCCGTTAAATACGCCAACGGGGTAGGCTCCAATTAAAATACCATATACGGCAAAAAGCGACGACCCTGCGAGGTTAAGCCAGCGCAGCTTTAGCGGGCGGCTCATTAAAAGCGAAATCGCGGTAACAACAGAGGCTAAGTAGCCAAACCATGTGAGTAAATCTATATTTTGCATAGTTTCAATTTGAAAAATGGGGCACAAAGGTATAAAACAAAAATTAAATAAAAAGATATATTTACGGTTAAATGGCGGCCGTATTTGCGGTTTGTTGTTCAACTATGCATAAAAAAATAGGCTGCACGCAAGGCAGCCTACTTCTAAGTATCGCTATTTTCACTCTTTCAGGTTGCCCGAAAAGCTTATTCCTTCCTTATCTGTCGAGGTTACCTGTAGGTTGCTGCGTCCGCTGCTCGAAATGTAAAGGTTGAGCACATATTCGTTAGCCACATCCTTTGTCTTGATGGTAACATTCCATCCATCCTTTTTGGCTGGTTGGACGCTATATTCGAACTTGGTGCTGGTGAATTTAATCCCAGAGTCGTCTGGCGACATTGGTGCCCGATAGGCTCTTCCAAAGAAGGGCAGGTAGGCCTCAACGGTATCTTTAGAAACTTTGAGCGAGTATCCTCCAGTTAGGGATTTCATTGTTCCTCTTGCCGGAAACATGGTGGCTGCTTCGAAGGTGTAGCTCTGATCTTCGACTTGCTTTGCAACCTTTTCGTTTTTTTGTTTTACCATTTCTTTTGATGGTGCACATCCGGTAAAACCTACTGAAATTAGCGCTATCGCTGCGATGCTAGCTGCTAAATAACCTTTTACTTTCATTGCTGTAATGTTTTGGGTTATATCTTTTAGCAATATTGCCTGAGTTACATATAACAATAAACGTGCCTAGTTGCATAATGTGCTGTTTCGAGGATTTAATTTCTCTGAAAAAGAAGGGCTTGCTGGTGGATGAAAAATGCTGGAACGACGGAAAAAAGGGAGGTGATTTGTATGAAGGGCACGATTTTTTTGACACATTTGCTGCCGTAATACTAACTATTCAATAAAATGTTCAATAAAAAACAGCAGGCGATCGAATCTTTAAGAGAATCGTCTGGACTTATAAAGACAACCTATTGCAATATAGATAAAATAAGATCTCTATTCGATAAAACCAAAGGAAGGTTTACATCTCAGGTAGTTGATGATAGGGCTTGTGAAGACTTTGACTTTGACGAGCTTTTTATGTTTGCCGATAGAACCACTTCGGTAGTAGGTCAGCAACATCTTTATCGGAAGCTGAGAACGCCCAATGCAGGTGATTTTGAGGAGCAGGAGACGCTTATTCGTTACTACCAGGAGTCGGAGCAGCGCCGACTTCAGATTCAGTACCAGCTTGCCAAGATAAAGAATAACGATGCCTATCATCTGGTTTCGCTAATTTACGATAAGATTGTAGAGCAGCCTCGGTGGCTGCCTGTCCTTTACCTGCTGGCTATTGGTAATGTGGTTAGCCTTATTCTTTTCTTCTTTTTCTTTAGTATGATATACGTGGTGCTTGCCATTACGGTTGTAAATGTGTGCATTCATATATGGAATAAGAAGCAGCTTTTTACCTACATCCATTCGCTTCCGCTTCTTTTAGATTTAAGTAAGGTAACCAAGCAGCTGATAGCCGTAAAGGTGCCTTATAAAAAGATGGAGCAGGTGGTGAATGCTACACGGCAGCTGGATAGGATAAAGAGAAGAATGAGCTTCTTTAATGTGGTTGTGGGGTTGGATAACGATTTGGCCACAATGCTTTGGTATGCGCTCGAAATTGTAAAAAGTATGCTGCTGCTGGAGCCCATCTTTCTTTACCAAACTTTTAAGCTTATAGAGGATAAGCAGGAGGATTTGAGCGTAGTTTTTGATTTTGTAGGCGAGGTGGACAGCGCGATGTCCGTTCATTTTTTACGCGAGAGCTTACCCTTTTACTGCCTGCCAGATTTTACCGCAAAGCCGAAGCAGCTCGATCTTCAAGATATTTATCATCCCTTGGTTATAAATGCGGTTCACAACTCAATAAGTATTAGCGGTAAGTCTGTTTTGCTAACAGGCTCCAACATGTCGGGGAAGACGACGTTTATACGCTCTGTTGCCATTGGGATGCTTACGGCTCAAACGATCAATACCTGCTTTGCAAGGCGGTTTTGTGCGCAGCCAATGCGGCTGCACTCGCTGGTGCGTGTCTCCGACGATTTGATGAATAGCAAAAGCTACTATTTTGAGGAGGTGCTCTCCGTAAAGCGCCTTTTGGAGGCATCTCAGGGGGCCGGATCCTGCCTGTTTATTTTGGACGAAATATTTAAGGGTACCAATACCGTAGAGCGTATAGCCGCAGGAAAGGCGGTGCTACAGGTGCTCAATCGGAACGATAATATCGTATTCGTTTCGACGCACGATGTTGAGCTGGCAGAGCTGCTGGTGGAGGGCTACGATCTGTACCATTTCTGCGAGCAGGTTGATGGCTGCCATATCGACTTCGACTACAAGATTAAGCATGGCGTGCTGAAAACAAGGAACGCAATCCGTATTCTGGAAATGAACGGTTACCCTGCAAGCGTGGTCGAAGATGCCAAAAGGGTAGCCTTGCAGGTTGGAACGAAAGTTGGAATTCCAAAGCCGTTTTTAAATTAACTTAAATCGGCATATCTTAGGTACGACGAAAAGCTGATGTAAAATGGCAGAGGAAATTCTGATTATTGTTATTCTTATTGTTCTTAATGGGCTGTTTTCGATGGCCGAAATATCAATTGTATCTGCAAAGAAATCGAGGTTGGAGGAGCTGCTACGAAAGGGAAATCGTAACGCGAAAAACGTGCTTTACCTGGCGGAGCATCCCAACAAGTTTCTGTCTACCGTGCAGATCGGAATAACCTCTATAGGTATTTTGACCGGGGTATTTGGAGGTGCAAGCATCTCTCAAATGATTGGTGGCTTTCTTATTGATATGGGCGTGAGCGTTAGGTACGCCAACGATTTGGCCATAACCTTGGTGGTGGTTATCATCACCTTCCTGTCCATCGTTATAGGGGAGCTTCTTCCTAAGCGTATCGGAATGACCAACCCCGAATCCATTGCGCTGCTGGCGGCCAAGCCGATGATTCTACTCTCTAAGATTACTGCGCCATTTGTGTGGCTTCTAGGAATCACCACCGATTTTTTTATCCGCCTATTTGGGGTCAAAAAATCGGAGGCCTCGCAGGTAACCGAGGAGGAGATTAAGGCGCTGGTAGAGGAGGGTGCATCGTACGGAACTATTGACGAAATAGAGCAGGATATTGTGGAGAATGTCTTCTTTATTGGCGATCTGCGCATCGAAAAGCTGATGACCGTGCGCAGCGATGTCGCCTGGCTGGATGTGAACGATCCTCTTAGCGATAACCTAAAGAAGATGGTAGACAACGAGCACTCCATCTATCCGCTTTGCGATAAATCGGTGGATAATGTTTTAGGCGTTGTTTTTACGAAGGATCTGTTTAAGAAGATTGCGGCGCAAGAACCAATCGACTTGAGGGAGTGCGTTAGAGCTGCTCTTTTTCTGCCAGCCAACCAAAAGGCTTACAAGGTGCTCGAAAAATTTAAGGAGACCAAAATCCACTTTGGCTTTGTGGTAAACGAGTACGGCGAGGTGGAGGGTATTGTTACCATTAACGATATTCTCGACGAGCTGGTGGGCGATATCACCAACGAGCAGGAACCTTCCATCATAAAGCGGGAAGATGGGAGCTACCTGATGGATGGAAAGGCGCTTTTCTCGGATATGATAGAGACGATGGAGATTGACGACTATGAGCCAATACAGCTCGAGTACAACACCATTGCTGGCTTTATGCTGCATCACCTTAAGGTAATTCCGAAGGCTACCGACAAGATGGTGTGGAGGGGCTTTACCTTCGAGGTTATGGATATGGACGGCAATCGGATTGACAAGGTGCTGGTGTATAAGCATCATAAAAAACGAAAGCGGAAGGACGTTTAGAAAGCTGCACCCTGCGCTATCTGGTAAGGAACGGCTAGTATGGCCTTTCCAACCTCTTAGAGCAGCAGGGTAATCGCGGAATAGCTGTGGCGGGTGTCTCGTTTTAGGAGGCTCGCCACATTTTTTTTGAAAAAAATAGCAAATTATCGTAGGGTAAAATGCCCTTTACGTATCTACACATAAAACAAATGCTCGCTTATAAATGAAAAAAACAGCACTACTTCTAATGGCGCTTATCGTGGCGCTTGGTTCCTTGGGTACCGCTCCTCAAAAGGGCCTTAAGAATGGGGTTTACTTTGGCGAATCGAGAGGCAAGTACACCTCCGAACCCTACTTTGGGCAGGTTAAGGTTACCATTGCGAAGGGCGAAATAGCCGAGGTTGCCTACAAGATTGTGGATAAGGAGAAAAAGGTAGACTTCGATAAGGATTACGAGAAGTACTATAAGGGAAACGACGAGTACATAAAGCAGTGCCGAAACGACCTTGCTGGAGTGAAAAAGTACCCACGCATGCTCGTAAAGGTTAAAGATATTGATAAGGTTGATGCCATATCGGGGGCAACCTGGTCGTATAACATATTTAAGGCTGCCTTAGCCGATGCTTTGAAAAAAGCGGTAAAGTAGATAAAGTGTAAGTTTAGGGACAAAAGAACTTTCGTTGCGACTACGACGGTTCTTTTTAATCCCTTTTTAGGAAAAGATATTCCCTTTCCCTGAATGATTCGGCATAGAGAAACGGAGGTTAGGCAACCGCAAAACCATTGGCATCACAGCTTGCGATAAGCAGGGGGATTTGATCCTATTTTGCGACACTTGCATCTCCGTTTCTCTATCTTCTTTTGATGGCTATAGGATCTCAATCCTCCTTTCTTTTCGGTTTAGCACCAATGTCACAGCTATGCCAGCATATTCTCTGCTGGCGTTTCCCATCTTCGATAGCTACAATAAAGGGAGTTAGACCTCGAATTCGAACTGCATGAGTCGCAGTTGCTCTCTAAGGTGGTACGGAATACCAGCAAGGGTGGTCGGGAACACCTACCAAGGTGGTTCAATGCACCTCAGAGGTGGTCGCTACCACCTATAGGGGTGGTAGGTTGGGTCTCTAAGGTGGTACGGAATACCTGTAAGGGTGGTCGGGAACACCTACCAAGGTGGTTCAATGCACCTCAGAGGTGGTCGCTACCACCTATAGGGTGGTCGGTTGGGCCTCTAAGGTGGTACGGAATACCAGCAAGGGTGGTCGAGAACACCCACCAAGGTGGTTCAATGCACCTCAGAGGTGGTTGCTACCACCTATAGGGGTGGTTGGTCGGGGTTCAGAACGTATCCGACGGGGTTGAGCAACGTATCCGTTGGGGTTATACAACGTATCCGAGGTGGTTCGGAACGTATCCGTTGGGGTTGCATAACGTATCTGGGGTGGTTGTATAACGTATCCGACGGGGTTCGGAACCGGGTCAGAGGGGTTCGGAGGTGGTCGGTCGGGGTTCGGAACGTATCCGACGGGGTTGTGCAACGTATCCGTTGGGGTTATACAACGTATCCGTTGGGGTTATACAACGTATCTGGGGTGGTTCGGAACGTATCCGTTGGGGTTGCATAACGTATCTGGAGTGGTTGTATAACGTATCCGACGGAGTTCGGAACCGGGTCGGAGGGGTTCTGAGGTGGTCGGTCGGGGTTCGGAACGTATCCGACGGGGGTGTGCAACGTATCCGTTGGGGTTATACAACGTATCTGGGGTGGTTCGGAACGTATCCGTTGGGGTTGCATAACGTATCTGGAGTGGTTGTATAACGTATCCGACGGAGTTCGGAACCGGGTCGGAGGGGTTCTGAGGTGGTCGGTCGGGGTTCGGAACGTATCCGACGGGGTTGAGCAACGTATCCGTTGGGGTTGCATAACGTATCTGGAGTGGTTGTGCAACGTATCCGACGGGGTTCGGAACCGGGTCGATGAGGTTCTGAGGTGGTCGGAATGAGGCTGGAGGTGTTTTGGTGAGTACGCTTCTCCCTGATTTCCCCTAAAGCAAAAACGCATTCCTATCTTCCGAAAAGATGGAATGCGTATGCTGTAATGTCGAGGTGCTGCATTGGCTAGACCAGTATTGCAGGCTGCTTTACCACGAGAGGTTTATTTGTGGGGTCTGCTTCTTTATCTTTTCGCGCCTAATTTTTTTAACAACGTCGTTGGCTAAATGGCGCTTTACGGCAACAAACGACGTTTTATCTAGCACGTCAATTCTGCCAATATCCGCTTTTTCAATTTCGCCTTTCTGGATAAGGAATCCAACAATATCCACCTTGCTAATCTTATCCTTTCGGCCTGCGCCAATGTAGATGGTCATCCACTCAGGGGCAGGTGGTAGCTCCATGTTTTCTACGATTTCGATGGTTTCGTAGTCGGAGTCTATGTAGCGGGGGATTTCCTCGTCTTCGGCTAGCAGCAGGATGGCGCAGCCGTTGGCTTTCATGCGGGCTGTTCGTCCATTTCGGTGGATAAAGGCATCCTCCTGTTCGGGCAGCTGGTAGTGTACCACGTACTCAATTTCGGGGATGTCTAGCCCACGAGCCGCGAGATCGGTAGCGGCTAGGATCTTGATGCTGCCATTTCTGAATTTGATGAGCGACCGTTCTCGCTCGCTTTGCTCTAGTCCACCGTGGAATACGTCGGAGATAATTTCGTCTTCGAGAAGTAGGGCGCTAAGCCTATCGGCCGCGTCGCGATGGTTTACAAAGATGAGCATGGTGGTGTCGCCCAGCTGGGCTATGAGGTCAACTAGCGCGCCATACTTATCGTGGTGCTTTGCCCTAGCTATTTTGATGGATAGCCGCTCTTCCTGGTCGGTCTCCTTGAGGTATGATATGCGGGTAGGGTTATCGATAGGTACGTATGGGGGGATGTTTACCGCATCGGTAGCCGAGGTAAGCACCATTTTATGTAGCGATTCTAAGCTCCCTATTACCTGCTCCATCTCCTCCGAGTAGCCCAGCTCGAGGCATTTGTCAAATTCGTCGAGTACCAAAAAGGTAATAGACTCGGGGACTACGGTGCCTCTTCGGATGTGGTCGGCAATGCGGCCTGGGGTACCTACAAGAACTGCAGGTGGCTCTTTGAGGCTGTTGGCCTCAATCCAAAAGGGGTGACCTCCGTAGCAGCAAACCACCTTGAATCCCGTTTTAAGATGGCGAAAAACCTGCTCGATTTGAAGCGCAAGCTCGCGCGTTGGGGTGATGATGATGGCCTGAATGAAGCCAGCATTGCTTTTAAGCTGATGTATGATGGGGATTAGAAAGGCCAGCGTTTTGCCCGATCCAGTAGGGGAGAGCACAACTACCTGGTTGCTTCCTTCGATGGTGGCAATAACTTCGTTTTGCATGGGGGTAAGGTGCGCTATTCCCATGCTTTGTAGCCCATCGGCAATTATTTGATTACGGTTTTCCATAGGGCAAAGGTAAGATAAAGCGCTTGGCTAATGGCTCGTTTGAGATACTTTACAAAAAAGAGGGCTAACCCTCCTTTTTTACTTCTACCTCGCCAAGCAATGTTCGTATGGCTACAGATGCGCAGAAGCATCCAAATATTGGCGGCATGTAGGAGATGGTTCCTACCGTAGTTTTTTTGTTTTGCTCGTTCTCCACAAGAATTACGGCTTCGGGGCGGGTTATTTCGGACGAAAATACGACCTGAAATCCCTTTTTTATGCCCTGCTTGCTTAGCCTCTTACGCAGCATATGCGCTAATGGGCAATGGTGCGACTTGGAGATATCCTTTACCTCCACCTTCGAAGGATCGGTTTTGGCACCTGCTCCCATGCTGCTTACAAGCGGGATTTTTCGTTCTAGCGTCTTTTTAATGAGGTTTACTTTTGGGGCCAGGGTGTCTATGCAGTCTACCACGAAATCGAATTTGGCCGAGTCTAGCACCTGGTCGGTTTCTTCCTCCTTAATGTATTTGGCTACAACGTGCAGCTTAAGGTTTGGGTTGATATCCAGCAGCCTATCGCCCATAACGTTTGCCTTAAGCAGCCCATGGGTGGAGGTTAGTGCAGGGAGCTGCCTGTTTCGGTTGGAGGGCATCACAACATCTGCATCAACAATGGTCATTTCCCCAACGCCAGCGCGGCAAATCATTTCGGCAGCATATGCGCCAACGCCACCAAGCCCAACAACAAGCACGTGGGCATTTTTAAGCGTTTCGAAGTTTCCTTCTCCCACTAGTAGTAGCGTTCTTTCGGTCCAGTTGCTCATTTAAAAAGTCGTTTATAGTTGATGTAAAGTTGTTTTGCGAGGGGTTCAACTTCCGTGTCAAGCAGGCTCGAGGCGCATTCGTACACGGTAAGTATGGGAGAATTTCCATCGTCAGTTTCTAAGAAGAGCCTGTCGATTGGTATTTTTTTTATTCGTTCGGCCGCCTTTGGGCGTGTAAGTTCTCGCATTCCTACCGAGAAGTAGCAGTTGTATTTTAGTAATGACTCAAGGATGTTTCCCTTTGCATCGAAGGCATGAAATATAAAAGGATGGTTGGGGTAGCGCTTTAGTATGCTAAGCATATCTGCATATGCTTTTACGCAATGCAGTATAACCGGAAGGTTGCGGGCAATCGCTATTTCTATCTGCTTCGTAAATGTACGGTGCTGCACATCTATGGGGATGTCGATTGTTCTATCTAGCCCAATTTCGCCAACGGCCACCATCTCCTGGTACATTTCGAAGCGCAGAGGTAGATCGTCTAAAGAGGTGTTGGCGTGGTAGGGGTGGATGCCAACCGAAAACGGAAGTTCCTTAGGTTTACTATCACCCAAGAATAGGGAAACCACCTTGAGGTGATCTCCCTTATCCCTGTTGTGGGTGTGTAAATCTACTAAAGGAGCGTTCATTACTTAAACAGATCTTGGTTGCTAACAATTAGCAAAACAGCGTTATTCGGTAAAATAAACAACTTTTGATCGTTAATTTTAAGCTCCCAAGCGCTATTTTGTAGGTAGACAACCAAGTCGCCCTCTTTTGGTTGAAGAGGAACGTACTTCACCTCCTCCTTATTATCTTTCCAAGGTTCTTCGCTATCGGTAATGGCTGGAATAGGGTAGCCAGGCCCTGCTTTCACAACGTAGCCAACCTGAATAACCTCCTTTTCTTGCACTCCCGGTGGAAGAAATAGACCTGTTTTGGTTCGTTCTTGTTCGCTCTTGGGTTTTACAAGAATACGATCACCAACCAGAGATACTTTTGTAAAATCAATATTTTCAAGAGCTAGTGACATGCAGTAATCCGTCGTTTTATTTGTTGTGAATTACTTTTTAAGCTCGTAGAAGCATCTTTTAGGAGAAATAACTTCACCTGTTCCTACAAGTTCCTTAATGATTTTATCAACCTCTTTCTTGTCAACCTGTGCAGCATCAGCTACTTCGCCAGCCTTTAAAGGCTTTCCTGCATTCTTAAATGCGCTAACGATCTTTTCTTTGCTATCCATGGTATCTTCCTTTTTAAGGGTTAAACATTTATAGGACAAAAATGCATGTTTTGCTTTTTACATTCAAATCTTTTTGGGGATGTAACGTTCTTTTTTGTGAAAAATAAAGGCGAATGGGGCCGTTGGCGTGTTGGCAGAAGCCGTCGTAAAGCCTGTGATCTAGATTTTGTGCTTTTTTTAGAGGTGAGAATGCTTTTTGGCAATGGTTTGATAAACAGGGATGACTATTGAAATATTCGCGGTTTGGAGCCTTGTGGTAGGCTTTTGCATCGGAATGTTTTTGTGGCAGCTATTGCAGATCTAGAAATTGTTTGTACTTTTGCACCCGAATTCAACGACGGTCCATTCGTCTAGGGGTTAGGACGCAAGATTTTCATTCTTGTAACAGGGGTTCGATTCCCCTATGGACTACA
>NZ_JTLD01000049.1 GCF_000798815.1 Alistipes sp. ZOR0009
TGCGGAAGTAGCTCAGTTGGTAGAGCATCAGCCTTCCAAGCTGAGGGTCGCGAGTTCGAATCTCGTCTTCCGCTCTTGTTAAAAAAAATAGTTGCCGATGTAGCTCAGGGGTAGAGTACTTCCTTGGTAAGGAAGGGGTCACGAGTTCAATTCTCGTCATCGGCTCACTGGAGTTTAATAAAATTTATCTAACAGTTTAACAATTTGGAGTTATGGCTAAAGAAAAATTTGAAAGATCGAAGCCTCACGTAAACATAGGTACCATTGGTCACGTAGACCACGGTAAGACTACCCTAACCGCTGCAATTACTACCGTACTTGCAAAGAGGGGTCTTTCTGAGTTGAGAAGTTTCGATTCTATCGACAACGCACCTGAAGAAAAAGAACGTGGTATCACCATCAACACTGCACACGTTGAGTACCAAACAGAAAACCGTCACTACGCTCACGTAGACTGTCCAGGTCACGCCGACTACGTAAAGAACATGGTTACTGGTGCTGCTCAAATGGACGGTGCTATCCTTGTAGTTGCTGCTACAGATGGTCCTATGCCTCAAACTCGTGAGCACATCCTTCTTGCTCGTCAGGTAAACGTTCCTAAGATCGTTGTTTTCCTTAACAAGGTTGACATGGTTGAAGACGAAGAAATGCTTGAACTAGTTGAAATGGAAGTTCGCGAACTTCTAAGTTTCTACCAATTCGATGGCGACAATGCTCCTGTAATCCGTGGTTCTGCACTTGGTGGTCTTAATGGCGATGACAAGTGGGAAGATAAGATTATGGAACTTATGGCAGCAGTTGATAGCTACATTCCAATTCCTCCTCGTGAAAACGAAAAACCATTCCTTATGCCAGTTGAGGACGTATTCTCAATTACAGGACGTGGTACCGTTGCTACAGGTAGAATTGAAACTGGTATCGTAAAAGTTGGTGAAGAAGTTCAAATCATCGGTCTTGGAGAAGAGCCAAAGAAATCTGTATGTACTGGTGTTGAAATGTTCCGTAAGCTTCTAGATCAAGGAGAAGCTGGTGACAACGTAGGTCTTCTACTTCGTGGTATCGACAAGAAGGATATTCGTCGTGGTATGGTAATTGCTAAGCCAGGAACTATCACTCCTCACACTAAATTTAAGGCTGAGATTTACGTTCTTAAGAAAGAAGAAGGTGGTCGTCACACTCCATTCCACAACAAGTACCGTCCACAATTCTACCTACGTACTCTTGACGTAACTGGAGAAATCTCTCTTCCAGAAGGTGTAGAAATGGTAATGCCTGGTGATAACGTAACCATCACTGTAGAACTAATCACTCCAGTAGCTCTTAACCAAGGTCTACGTTTCGCTATCCGCGAAGGTGGTAGAACAGTTGGTGCTGGTCAGATCACAGAAATTCTAGAATAATCTAGACCAAAATAACCAAGAATTGGCTCTTTGGAGCCAATTCTTACCTATTACGGGTGTAGCTCAGTTGGTAGAGCATCGGTCTCCAAAACCGAGTGTCGGGCGTTCGAGTCGCTCCTCCCGTGCTTCAGAAAATTCGACCTATGAGAATTAAAGAATATTTTAAAGAGTCTTATAACGAACTCAAAAATAAGGTTTCTTGGCCTTCGTGGAGTACGTTGCAAAGCAGCGCAATAGTTGTTATGATTGCTTCCCTACTATTCGCTATTGTAGTCTTTGCAATGGACATCACCTTCAGGAATCTTATGGAGTTACTTTACAGCATGCTGTAATAAATTAATAGGAAGAAAGCGATGAGCGAGACCGACAAAAAATGGTATGTCCTAAGAGCAATTGGGGGCAAGGAAAAGAAGGCGAAAGAGTACATCGAAAATGAGGTGCGAAATCGAGATCTTCAAGACTTTGTTTCACAAGTTCTTATCCCTACTGAAAAAGTTTACCAGATTAGAAATGGTAAAAAAATCAGCAAGGAGAGGATACACTATCCCGGTTACATTCTTATTGAGGCAGCATTAGTAGGGGAAATTCCACACATTTTAACTAATATTACTAATGTCATCGGCTTTTTAGGAGACCCTAAGAACCAAAATGCTCCGATCCCTCTCAGGACTGCTGAGGTGAACAGGATTCTCGGCCGAGTAGACGAGCTTACCGAAGGCGATGAAGAACTTTCTATTCCTTATGTGGTTGGCGAATCAGTTAAAGTAACTGATGGACCATTCAACGGATTCAATGGAACGATTGAAGAAGTAAATGAGGAGAAGAAAAAGCTCACAGTAATGGTTAAAATTTTTGGCAGAAAGACTCCACTGGAGTTGAGCTTTATGCAAGTTGAAAAAGAGTAGTTAAATTAAGTAGAAACTGCTATGGCTAAAGAAGTCGCTGGACTTATTAAGTTGCAGATTAAAGGTGGCGCAGCAAACCCATCACCACCCGTTGGACCTGCTTTAGGTTCTAAAGGGGTGAATATTATGGAGTTTTGCAAGCAGTTCAATGCCAGGACACAAGACAAGGCCGGTAAGGTTCTTCCTGTCATTATTACTGTTTATAGCGATAAGTCTTTCGATTTTATCGTAAAGCAACCACCTGTAGCTGTTCAACTTAAGGAGGCAGCCAAAATCCAATCAGGTTCTGCTGAACCAAACCGTAAGAAAGTTGCCACCATTACTTGGGAGCAAGTTAAGCTAATTGCGCAAGACAAGATGCCTGACATGAATTGCTTTACCTTGGAATCGGCAATGAAAATGGTAGCTGGTACAGCTAGAAGCATGGGTATTACCGTACAAGGTGAATTCCCACAATTGTAATAATAAATACTGCGTGCAGAAATGAGTAAACTTACCAAAAATAGGAAGCTAGCTTTATCGAAGATTGAGCCAGGCAAGGTTTACAAGTTATCAGAAGCAGCCGAAGTGTTGAAGAGCATTTCTTTCACCAAGTTCGATGCTTCAGTAGATATCGACGTACGCCTTGGCGTTGACCCTCGTAAGGCAAACCAGATGGTTAGAGGCGTTGTGACTCTACCTCATGGTACAGGTAAGCAGACCCGCGTATTAGTACTCTGCACCCCCGATAAGGAGCAAGAAGCCACTGAGGCTGGCGCCGATTATGTTGGTCTTGACGAGTACATCGACAAGATCAAGGGGGGATGGACCGATGTTGACGTGATCATCACAATGCCTAGCGTAATGGCTAAGGTGGGTGCTCTTGGTCGTATCCTTGGTCCTCGTGGTCTGATGCCCAACCCTAAGACCGGAACTGTTACCATGGAAGTGGGTAAGGCAGTTAAGGAAGTGAAGAGCGGTAAGATCGATTTCAAGGTAGACAAGTTTGGTATTGTTCATACCTCTGTTGGAAAGTTGTCATTTGAGCCTAATATGCTTGCTGACAATGCCCATGAGTTCTTGAACACGGTTATCAAGCTTAAGCCTTCTGCTGCGAAAGGTACCTACATTAAGAGTATCTACCTTTCTTCTACAATGAGCCCCGGCTTACAAATTGATCCTAGATCAATTAACGAGTAATTTTTTAACCTTGTTACTATGAGAAGGGAAGAGAAAAACGTTATCATCAACAGTTTAGCCGATCAGCTCAAGGAGTTTCCTCACTTTTACCTGGCAGACATTTCAGGGTTAAATGCAGAGGATACTGCAGCGATTAGAAGACAATGCTTTGAGAAAGAGATTAAGCTTATCGTAGTTAAGAATACCTTGCTACGTAAGGCGCTCGAACAAATCGAATTCCAAGGCACCGAGCTTTTCGACGTGCTAAAAGGTTCGACCTCGATTATGCTAACCGCACAGAACAACGTTCCTGCTAAGCTTATTAAGGAGTTTAGCAAGAAGAACAAGCTTAAAAAGCCCGTTCTTAAAGGTGCATTCGTGGAAGATACCACATATATCGGTGAAGCAACACTGGAAGAACTTGTAAACATCAAGTCTAAGGAAGAGCTTATCGGCGATATCATTGGCCTATTGCAATCTCCAGCGAAGAATGTTATTTCTGCGCTGCAATCGGGCGGAAATATTTTATCGGGTGTTGTTAAGACCCTATCAGAGAGAGAAGAATAAGAAGTTTAGTCAAAATTTTTTTAAAAACGAAGTAAAATGGCAGATCTTAAGAAATTTGCAGAAGAATTGGTTAATTTGTCTGTAAAGGAAGTTAACGAATTAGCTAAGATTCTCAAGGAAGAGTATGGCATTGAGCCTGCTGCTGCTGCGGTTGCTGTTGCTGCTCCTGCTGCTGGTGGCGAAGCTGGTGCTGCTGCTGAAAAAACTCAATTCGACGTTATCTTGAAGTCAGCAGGTGGTGCTAAACTTCAGGTAGTAAAGGTTGTTAAGGAAATTACCAGCCTAGGTCTAAAGGAAGCTAAGGATCTAGTTGATGGTGCTCCAAAAGCAATCAAGGAAAAGGTTTCTAAGGAAGAAGCAGAATCAATTAAAGCACAACTTGAAGAGGCTGGAGCTGAAGTTGAAGTTAAATAGCATTTGCCTGTTTAACAGGTAATTTGGGTTTAGAATCTAATTTTATTAGATTCTAAGCCTTTTTGTTGTTTTTTCTAACTTTAGTTCAACAAATCTTGAAACGATGTCTCTAAACAAAAACAGCCAGCGAATAAGCTTTTCTTCGACAAAACATCAGGTGGCATATCCTGATTTTATGGAGATTCAGCTACAATCATTCAGGGATTTCTTTCAAATGGAAACCACGCCCGAAAACAGGAAGACTGAAGGGCTATACAAGGTTTTCATGGAAAACTTCCCCATTACCGATACCCGAAATAACTTCGTTTTAGAGTTTATTGACTATTTCATTGACCCACCACGCTACTCGCTGGAAGAGTGTCTTGAAAGAGGCTTAACCTACAGCGTACCGCTAAAGGCTAAGCTAAAGTTATACTGTACAGACCCTGAGCACGAAGATTTTGATACCGTTATTCAGGATGTGTACTTGGGTACCGTTCCTTACATGACCCCTAAGGGTACCTTTGTAATCAATGGTGCCGAGCGTGTAGTTGTTTCGCAGCTGCACCGTTCTCCTGGCGTATTCTTTGGACAAAGCGTTCACGCCAATGGAACAAAACTATATTCAGCCCGTGTAATTCCGTTTAAGGGTTCATGGATTGAATTTGCTACCGACATTAACAGCGTGATGTACGCCTACATCGACCGTAAGAAGAAGTTACCTGTAACAACCCTTCTTCGTGCGATTGGCTACGAAACGGACCGAGATATTCTCGAGATCTTTGATCTTGCTGATGAGATCAAGGTTTCTAAAGTGAACTTGAAAAAATATGTAGGTCGAAGGCTGGCTGCCCGTGTGCTTAAATCGTGGATTGAAGACTTCGTGGATGAAGATACCGGCGAAGTTGTATCGATTGAGCGTAATGAGGTAATTATCGACCGTGACGTTGTTTTAGAGAACGATCATATTGATGAGATCATGGAGTCTGGTGCGAAGTCCATCCTTCTACACAAGGACGAGGGCATTAATGCCGATTTCTCGATTATCAACAATACCCTTCAAAAAGACCCATGTAACTCTGAGAAAGAGGCGGTGGTTTACATCTACAGGCAGCTTAGAAACTCTGAGCCACCAGATGAGGCTACAGCTCGTGATGTTATTGATAAGCTTTTCTTCTCCGACAAGCGTTACGACTTGGGAGAGGTTGGTCGCTACCGTATCAACAAGAAGCTGGATCTTAACATCGACTCGGATATCCGTGTGTTGACTAGAGAAGATATAATCAACATTATTAAATATCTGATTCAGCTAATCAACTCGAAGACTGACGTGGATGATATCGACCACTTGTCGAATCGTCGCGTTAGAACAGTAGGAGAGCAGCTGGCTAATCAGTTTAGTGTTGGTTTGGCTCGTATGGCTCGTACCATTCGTGAGCGTATGAACGTTCGCGATAACGAGGTATTTACGCCAGTCGACCTTATTAACGCTAAAACGCTTTCGAGTGTAATCAACTCGTTCTACGGTACTAACCAGCTATCTCAGTTTATGGATCAAACCAATCCATTGGCAGAGATGACTCACAAGCGTCGTCTTTCGGCGTTAGGACCTGGCGGTCTTTCTCGTGAGCGTGCAGGTTTTGAGGTTCGTGACGTACACTACACTCACTACGGACGTCTTTGTCCGATTGAAACCCCAGAAGGTCCGAATATCGGTCTTATCTCGTCTCTTTGCGTATTTGCAAAGATCAACCACCTTGGATTCATTGAGACTCCATACCATAAGGTAACTGAAGGTAAGGTTGATTTTTCACCAGAAGGTATGGTTTACCTTTCGGCCGAGGAAGAAAGTGGTAAGATCATTGCTCAAGCAAGCATCGAGATGAACGAAGATGGTACATTTGCTACCAATCGTGTAAAATCGCGTATGGAAGGTGACTTCCCTATTGCTGAGCCTGAGCAAATCGAACTTATGGACGTTGCTCCCAACCAGATCGCGTCTATTGCCGCATCTCTTATTCCTTTCCTAGAGCACGATGATGCTAACCGTGCGCTGATGGGATCGAACATGATGCGTCAGGCAGTTCCACTTCTTCAACCAGATGCTCCTATCGTAGGAACTGGCTTAGAAGGTGAAGTTGTTCGCGATAGCCGTACGCAAATTGTTGCAGAGGCTGATGGTGTTATCGAGTTCGTAGATGCGGCAGAGATCCACCTGCGATACGATATGACCGAAGAGCAGCGCTATGTGAACTTTGATCCTGAAATCAAAATTTACAGATTACCAAAATATCTGAAAACCAACCAGAATACGTCGATCAGCTTACGTCCAATCGTAGAAAAAGGTCAGCGTGTGGTTAAGGGGCAAATCCTTACCGATGGTTATTCAACAGAGTTGGGTGATCTTGCTTTAGGAAGAAACCTAAAGGTTGCATTCATGCCTTGGAAGGGGTATAACTTCGAGGATGCGATTGTGATCTCAGAAAGATTGGTTCGTGAGGATATTTTCACCTCTGTACACGTTGACGAGTACATCATGGAGGTGCGCGATACCAAACGTGGTCTTGAAGAGTTAACTTCGGATATTCCAAACGTAAGTGAAGAGGCAACCCGTAATCTGGACGAAAATGGTATGATCCGTATTGGAGCAACCGTTGAGCCTGGAGACATACTTATTGGTAAGATTACTCCAAAAGGTGAATCTGATCCAACTCCTGAAGAAAAACTGCTTCGTGCAATCTTTGGGGATAAGGCTGGTGATGTTAAAGATGCATCTTTAAAGGCATCTCCATCTTTACGTGGTGTTGTTATCGATAAGAAACTTTTCTCTCGTTCTCTTAAGGATAAAAAGGGGAAAGTTAGCGAAAAGGTTCTTCTTCAGAAGGTTGATGACGAATTTGAAAAGAGGTCGAACGATTTGAAGGTTAAGCTTGTAGACAAGTTGTTTAACCTTGTAAACGGAAAGACTTCTCAAGGCGTTTCAGACTACTACGGAACAGAAATTATCGGTAAAGGTATAAAGTTTACTCAAAAGGTTTTGGTTGAACTTGACTATCTTAATGTTAACCCTAATAAGTGGACTACCGATAAGGATAAGAATACTACGATCAAGAACCTTATTAATAACTACATTATTAAATTTAAGGAGCTTGATGCAGAAGCTAAACGTAAAAAGTTCAATATCTCTATAGGGGATGAGCTACCAACAGGTATCGTGCAGCTTGCTAAGGTTTATATTGCTAAAAAACGTAAGATTCGCGTAGGGGATAAGATGGCAGGTCGCCACGGTAACAAGGGTATTGTTGCCAAGGTTGTACGTGACGAGGATATGCCATTCCTAGAAGATGGAACCATCGTAGATATCGTTCTAAACCCACTGGGGGTACCTTCTCGTATGAACCTTGGACAGATTTACGAAACGGTACTTGCTTGGGCTGGTCGAGAACTTGGAGTTAAGTTTGCGACTCCAATCTTTGACGGTGCGGATTTAGACCAAATTGCTGAATATACTGATAAGGCAGGTATCCCTCGTAACGGTAAAACTTACCTTCATGATGGAGGCACCGGGGAGCGTTTCCACCAGCCAGCAACAGTAGGTATCATCTACATGCTGAAACTGGGGCACATGGTTGACGATAAAATGCACGCGCGTTCTATTGGACCATACTCGCTCATCACGCAGCAGCCTCTTGGTGGTAAGGCTCAGTTTGGTGGTCAGCGTTTCGGGGAGATGGAAGTTTGGGCACTGGAAGCATTCGGTGCATCTAACATTCTTCAAGAAATTCTTACCATTAAGTCTGACGACGTTATGGGCCGTGCTAAGGCTTACGAAGCAATTGTTAAGGGCGAAGCAATGCCTCCTGCAGGTATTCCCGAATCGCTTAATGTATTGCTCCACGAGCTTCGCGGCTTAGGATTGAGCGTTAACCTTGATTAAAAACATAGAGCCATCCCGCTGTAAGGCGGGATCGGCTCATCTTTCATCGATATAAAACAAGCTCAAAATATGTCATTCAGAAGAGATAATAAGGTTAAAACCAACTTCACAAAGATCTCTATCGGACTTGCATCTCCAGAAGAAATTTTGGAGCGTTCGAGCGGGGAGGTTTTGAAGCCAGAGACCATCAACTATCGTACCTACAAGCCAGAGCGCGATGGACTTTTCTGCGAGCGCATTTTTGGTCCTGTAAAGGACTACGAATGCCATTGCGGGAAGTACAAGCGTATTCGTTACAAGGGTATCGTGTGTGATAGGTGCGGTGTTGAAGTTACCGAAAAGAAAGTTCGCCGTGAGCGTATGGGGCACATCTCTTTGGTGGTTCCTGTTGCTCATATTTGGTACTTCCGTACTCTTCCTAATAAAATTGGATACCTACTTGGTATTCCGTCTAAGAAGCTAGATGCCGTAGTTTACTACGAAAGATATATTGTGATCCAATCGGGTATTAAGGCTATTGATGGTATTAAGGAGATGGACCTTCTTTCTGAAGAAGAGTACCTAGAGATCCTAGATACCCTTCCAAAGGAAAATCAGTACCTTGACGATAGTGATCCAAATAAATTTATTGCAGGTATGGGGGCTGAGGCTCTTTACGCACTTCTTGGGCGTATCGAGTTAGATGACCTTTCATATTCGCTTCGTCACAAGGCAAATACAGAAACTTCTCAACAGCGTAAGAGCGAGGCTTTAAAGCGCCTTAACGTAGTAGAAGCATTTAGAGAGTCAAAGGGGATAAACCGTCCTGAGTGGATGATATTGAAGGTTGTTCCAGTAATTCCACCAGAGTTACGTCCGTTGGTTCCTCTAGATGGAGGTCGTTTTGCCACATCTGACTTAAACGACCTTTATAGGCGCGTTATTATTCGTAATAACCGCTTAAAGCGACTTATAGAGATTAAGGCACCAGAGGTGATTCTTCGTAACGAAAAGCGTATGCTTCAGGAAGCGGTAGACTCTCTGTTCGACAACTCTCGTAAGTCTAATGCCGTTAAAACAGAAGCTAACCGTCCTTTAAAGTCGCTTTCAGACTCGCTAAAAGGTAAGCAAGGACGTTTCCGTCAAAACTTACTTGGTAAGCGTGTTGACTATTCGGCTCGTTCGGTTATCGTCGGTGGTCCAGAACTTAAGATGCACGAATGTGGTATTCCTAAGGATATGGCCGCTGAACTTTACAAGCCATTTATCATTCGTAAGCTGATTGAACGTGGCATTGTTAAGACTGTAAAATCGGCAAAGAAAATTGTTGACCGTAAGGATCCGGTAGTTTGGGATATCCTTGAAAACGTTATCAAGGGTCACCCTGTGATGCTAAACCGTGCTCCAACCCTTCACCGTTTGGGTATTCAGGCATTCCAGCCAAAGCTTATCGAAGGAAAGGCTATTCAGCTGCACCCGCTGTCATGTACTGCGTTCAACGCGGACTTTGACGGTGACCAGATGGCGGTTCACCTTCCACTAGGCAACGCTGCAATTCTTGAGGCTCAAATTCTGATGCTGGGTGCTCACAACATCCTTAACCCTGCGAATGGTGCGCCAATTACGGTACCTTCTCAGGACATGGTTCTTGGATTGTACTACATTACCAAGGAGCGTAAGGGGGCTAAGGGTGAAGGAACAATATTCTATAGCCCAGAAGAGGTTATTATTGCTCATAACGAAAAGGCTGTTGACCTACATGCTATCGTAAAGGTTAACTATCCACAATATGATAATGAAGCTAACTTAGTTGGACATGCGATTATAGAATCGACTGTAGGTCGCGTAATCTTCAACCAGTTTGTACCCGTTGAGATGGGATTCATTAACGAGTTGGCTACTAAGAAGTCGCTTCGTGATATCATCTCTCAAGTATTCAAAAAGTGTGGAACTGCTAAGACTGCAAAGTTCCTAGATGACATTAAGGATCTAGGTTACGGTATGGCATTCCGTGGAGGTCTATCATTTAATCTTGATGACGTTCTTATTCCAAAGGAAAAGATTGAACTTATCGAGGAGGGATACGCTCAGGTGGATGAAGTGGTTGCTAACTACAACATGGGTTTCATTACCAACAACGAACGTTACAACCAGATTATCGACATTTGGACACATACCAATGCCAAGATTACCCAAATCTTGCTAAAACAGCTTAAAGAGGACCGTCAAGGCTTCAACTCTGTTTACATGATGCTTGACTCTGGGGCTCGTGGTTCGAAGGAGCAGATTCGTCAGCTTTCTGGTATGCGTGGTCTGATGGCAAAACCACAGAAGTCGGGAGCAGAAGGTGGTCAGATTATTGAGAACCCCATCCTTTCGAACTTTAAGGAGGGACTATCGGTACTTGAGTACTTTATCTCTACCCACGGTGCTCGTAAGGGTCTTGCGGATACCGCTCTTAAGACTGCCGACGCAGGTTACCTAACTCGTCGTCTTGTAGACGTATCGCATGATGTTATCATTTCTGAGCAAGATTGTGGAACACTTCGCGGACTAGTTGCTACTGCAATTAAGAATAACGAAGAGGTTGTAGAATCGCTATACGAAAGAATTCTTGGACGTACAACCGTTCACGATATCTACCATCCGCTTACAGGGGCGCTAATTGTAGCCTCAGGAGAGGAAGTTACAGAGGAGATTGCTACTGAGATTGAAAACTCTCCAATTGAGCAGGTTGAAATTCGTTCGGTACTTACTTGCGAATCTCGCAAGGGGGTATGCGCTAAGTGCTACGGACGTAACCTATCAACTAGCCGAATGGTGCAGCTTGGTGAAGCAGTTGGGGTAATTGCCGCTCAGTCAATCGGAGAGCCAGGTACACAGCTTACACTTCGTACCTTCCACGTAGGGGGTACCGCAGGTAATACCGCTGCAGACTCTAAGATTGTTGCTCGTTATGATGGACGTCTTGAAATAGACGAACTTCGTACCGTTCAAAAGCAAGATGCTAGCGGTAAGAATGTGGATGTTGTAATTGGACGTCTTGCAGAACTTCGTATTGTAGATAAGAATACAGGCATTACGCTATATACTCACGCAATTCCTTACGGTTCTATCCTTTATAAGAAGGATGCGGAAACGGTTACAAAGGGAGAGCTAATCGTAGAATGGGATCCATATAACGCGGTTATCATCTCTGAGTACTCGGGTAAGATTGCCTTCGACAACATTCAGGAAGGTATCACCTTCCGTGAGGAGTCGGATGAGCAAACAGGATACCGTGAGAAGGTTATTACCGAATCGCGTGATAAGACAAAGAACCCAGGTATTAAGATTGTTTCTCAATCGGGTGAAGAGTATAAGGCATACAACTTGCCAGTAGGTGCTCACATCGTGGTAGAGAACGACAACCCTGTAAAGGCTGGGGATATCCTTGTTAAGATTCCACGTGCGGTAGGTAAAGCAGGTGACATCACCGGGGGTCTACCTCGTGTAACCGAGCTGTTCGAAGCTCGTAACCCTTCTAACCCTTCTGTTGTATCTGAAATCGACGGGGAAGTATCTCTTGGAAAGATCAAGCGTGGTAACCGTGAGATCATTGTTACTTCTAAGTTAGGTGAGGTTAAGAGATACCTAGTACCTCTATCACGCCAGATCCTTGTACAGGAGAATGACTATGTTCGTGCGGGAACACCTCTATCTGATGGTGCTATTACGCCAAGCGATATCCTTGCGATCCAAGGTCCTACTAAGGTTCAGGAGTATATCGTTAACGAGGTTCAGGAAGTATACCGTATGCAGGGTGTGAAGATTAACGACAAGCACTTTGAAGTAATCGTTCGCCAAATGATGCGTAAGGTAGAAATCGTTGATGCCGGAGATACCAAGTTCCTTGAAAAGCAGATTGCTGACAAGTGGGATTTCATGACAGAAAACGACTGGATTTACGACAAGAAGGTTGTTGTTGATGCTGGAGATTCGAAGAATGTTAAGGCTGGACAGATTATCACCGCTCGTAAGCTACGTGACGAAAACTCTATCCTTAAGCGTAAAGACCTTCAGCTAATCGAAGCTCGTGATGCAATTCCTGCAACTTCGAATCAGATTATCCAAGGTATTACCCGTGCAGCGTTGCAAACAGGCAGCTTTATGTCTGCAGCATCGTTCCAGGAAACAACCAAGGTACTTAACGAAGCGGCAATCCACGGTAAGATCGACTACCTAGAGGGTATGAAGGAGAACGTAATTTGCGGTAAGCTAATTCCTGCAGGTACAGGTCTTCGTCAATTCGATAGAATTGTAGTTGGTTCGATGGATGACTACCAGAACATGGTAAAGTCTAAACAGCATGAAGACATTACTGAAGAGTAATGACAAGTATAAGTAAGGAAACCGGGGCTTGTCCCCGGTTTTTTTATACATTTACCCTAAATATTAAACCACTATGGAAGATAATAGCAACCAGCCAGAAATGAATATAGAGCTGAACGATGACGTTGCTCAGGGCGTATATTCAAACTTAGCCATCATATCTCATTCGCCATCGGAGTTTGTGGTAGACTTTATTCGCATAATGCCAGGTATGCCAAAGGCTCAGGTTAAGTCGCGGATTATACTTACTGCCGAGCATGCCAAGCGATTGATGCATGCGCTGCAGGATAACATCGACAAGTATGAGCACCACTTTGGGGAGATTGAAATCCGAGGTGTTGAGCCCATGATTCCAGTTCCATTCTCGAATAGCAGCAATGGTCAAGCATAAAAAAAGAGCCGAATAGTTTCGGCTCTTTTTTATTTTGATGTTGGCTGCTGTCTGCTTACGAATTCTTCGAATTTCATTGTTTTGAATTTGTCCTCCTTCAGAAACTGCAGTATGGGATGGAGGCTTTCCGGCTTTTGGTAGCCAGGGACAACCGTTAGCACATTCCCCTGCTCGTCGAGGTAGGCTATGGAGGGGTAGCTGGGCCGGTTGTTGGTAACGGCTAGCACAAACTCGTTCATGCTCTTTCCTGCAGCGGTAAGCAGCTTGAACGTACGTCCCTTATAGCTGAAGTCGGGCTGCGTTTCGGCATTCATCTTAACGGCATAGTAGTTTTGCGAGATATACCTGGCAATGGTGGAGTCGCCAAACGTATCCCTATCCATCTTATGGCACCATCCGCACCAGTCGGTATACATGTCTATCAGTATTTTTCGGGGATTCTTCTCCGAAGCCTTTAGCGCTTCTTCGATGGACATCCATTTAACCTGTGCCTGCTGTGCTGCGCCTGCTAGCGGGAGCAGGCATACCAGCGCTATCAATCTTACTACTTTCATTATAGCCATTCTTTTTACGCTGCGAATATAGCTACATCCGCCAACTTATGGCTTTAAATAATAAAAAGTATACGTGGGACGCCATACAAGGAAGCAAGAACAGAAAATAAAAGTATATTTACACTCATTAAGTTTAATCCTATTTAATATGAATAAGGACATTATGGGCTTAAGCCCCAAAACTATTTGGAAGCATTTTTATGCACTTACTCAGATTCCTCGTCCATCTGGACACGAGGAGGCTTCTGCTAAATATGTACTAGATTTTGCCCTTGGATTGGGGCTGGAGGCTTTTCGCGATGAGGTGGGTAACGTAATTGTGCGTAAGCCTGCCACTGCTGGAATGGAAAACCGTAAGGGCATTGTGCTACAAGGCCACCTCGACATGGTTCCTCAGAAGAATAGCGATAAGGTTCACGATTTTGAGAAGGATCCAATCGAAGCTTACATTGATGGCGATTGGGTTACCGCCAACGGAACAACGCTAGGTGCCGATAACGGAATGGGCGTTGCCGCCTCGTTGGCCGTTTTGGAGGCTACCGACATTGCGCACGGTCCAATTGAAGTGCTGCTAACTATGGACGAAGAGACCGGTATGACTGGTGCTTTTGGACTAAAGGCAGGCGTTCTTCATGGAGATATCCTACTAAACCTTGACTCGGAAGATGAGGGCGAGCTATACGTTGGATGCGCTGGAGGTACCAACGCCAACGTAAAGTTTGAGTATGCAGAGGAGGCTACACCAGCAGGAATGGTGGGCTACAACCTCGAAATTCGTGGATTAAAGGGTGGCCACTCGGGTATGGAGATCATCCTTCAGAGAGGAAATTCGAACAAGCTGATGTTCCGCTTCCTTTACGAGGTTGCCGGCATGGGCGTTAGGGTTAGCACCGTTGATGGCGGTAGCTTGCGTAACGCTATCCCTCGCGAGTGCTTTGTTACGGTTGCCGTGCCACAGGCTAAGGCGGCCGAGTTTGAGGCTAAGGTAAAGGAGCTGGAAGCTACCTTCTTGGCAGAGCTTGCTCTTGTAGACGAGAACCTAACCTTTAAGGCCATCAAGGCCGAGGTTCCTGCAAAGGTGATGGACGTAGCCACTCAGGAGAAGCTAACCTTCGCTGTTTACGCTTGTCCTAACGGGGTGGCCCGCATGAGCGACTCGATGGAGGGGCTTGTTGAAACATCGAACAACCTGGCTCGCGTAGAGGTTAAGGGAGGAAAAGGTTCCGTGCTTTGCCTGCTTCGCAGCTCGGTTGATAGCGCTAAGCTCGATTTGGAAAACCAAATCGCAAGCGTATTTAAGCTGGCTGGTTTCGAAGTTTGGATGGACGGACAGTATCCAGGCTGGAAGCCAAACCTAAACTCACCAATCCTTACCACCATGCAGAATGTTTACGAGCAGATGTACGGTAAGATCCCAACCATTAAGGCTATTCATGCTGGGTTGGAGTGCGGCCTGCTAGGCGGCGTGTATCCAAACTGGGATATGATTTCGTTTGGACCAACCATTCGCTACCCACACTCTCCAGACGAGAAGGTGAAGATTGATACCGTAGAGAAGTTCTGGAACTTCCTTGTAGAAACGCTAAAGAATGTACCTGCCAAGTAGCAGATGCTCGATACTAAAGCAGAAGGCTCGCAATTTGCGGGCCTTCTTGTTTTATAGCGATACCGTTCGGGATGTCCGGTTCTGCGGAAGGTCTACCGCCGCTACGGTGGCCAGCATTTCCTCTAGCGGAAAGGAGGTGGAGCTCACCAGATATTCCCATATTCCGTCTGTTGCGGTAGGCGTTGCGCGTCCTTCCTCCTGTACCTCGCCATCGGCGGTGTGGATGGATACCGTCACTTCGGCCACACGAAAGTCGTCGGAGGCGTAGATGGTGATAATTTTTTGGGCGGTGATGGGGTGCGGATGGACGATGACCTGCGTGATGGAGGGGGCATTGAGGTAGTCGGCAACGGCAACCTGGTAGGCCGAGCTGCACCGTGGGCTGACGCCGGCTGCGTACTGCTCCTTGAGCGAGGCGTCGGCCATGGCCGATTTGGCGTATTGGGTTGCCTTCCTAAATCGGTCTTGCCGCTCCTTTTGCTTGTCCGATCGGGGGTATACCTTTTGTGATTTTGCAGAAACTACCGTTTTCCCGTTTAGCTGCCGGAATACCAGCATGCCTCCAATTGCTCCTTGAAGCCCTTGGGTAAGGATGTTGTTGCCAACTTTTGCCATTTTTGCGTTGCTTTTGTGGGGTTACTCCTTGCATGTACCATATAAAGTTCGGAATATTTTCAGAGTTATTCCACCATTTTCCCACTATTTTTTCATCTTTTTTTCGGTATACTGTCAGAATGACATAAGACTATCTACAGGGTAGCTTCGGAGTGCCTTCGGAGTGGCTTCGGTCTTTTTGCTTTATTTTGATTGGGAGGGGCTGCTTTTCTGCCAGTATGTCATGCTGTGGTAGGGCTGATGTTTGTGGCCTTTAAAGCATATTGAAGGTGCTAGTTATTCTTGTGTTGTGTCTGTTTTTGGAAATAGGGGTTGTGATGATAAAAAAAATATGATTTTAATGGATTTGTAATATACCAGATTATCAGGTTTGAAAGAATAATTAATAAAGTGTCCGCGTAAAAAAAAGCATGTAGCCCTTGCAGAACCGGAAAAAGGGGGTACTTTTGCATCCGCTTTCGGGGATAACGGGCTGCCTACGGGCACCGGAGGAAACGAAGGCAGCGATCTTTTCGTAGGAGGCAGCAGGAAGGTTTTTAACCATCCGAGCGAGGGAGTAGCGAGAGCCCCGTCGGCCCAGAAGGGTTTACGACGGAAGCCGCGAAGGGGCC